>NZ_MJXL01000080.1:891-1452 GCF_001762785.1 Campylobacter sp. BCW_6463 | reverse complement strand
AGACTTAGTTCAGGTCTTAGGATTAACTCTGCAGCGGATGATGCTTCAGGGATGGCGATAGCAGATAGTTTAAGATCTCAAGCCAATACTTTAGGTCAAGCTATCTCAAATGGTAATGATGCTTTAGGTATCTTACAAACTGCTGATAAGGCTATGGATGAGCAACTTAAAATCTTAGATACTATCAAGACTAAAGCTACTCAAGCAGCTCAAGATGGTCAAAGTACAAAAACAAGAACCATGCTTCAAGCAGATATAAACCGCTTAATGGAAGAGCTTGATAATATCGCTAATACTACAGCTTTTAACGGCAAGCAACTTTTAAGTGGAAATTTTACTAATCAAGAATTTCAAATCGGTGCAAGTTCAAATCAAACTATAAAAGCAAGCATTGGACCAACCCAGTCTTCAAAAATCGGTGTTACAAGATTTGAAACAGGTTCTCAAAGCTTTACTTCAGGTGTAGTGGGACTTACTATTAAAAATTACAATGGTTTGGAAGATTTTAAATTTGATAGTGTTGTGATTTCAACCTCTGTTGGAACAGGACTTGGAGCTTTA
>NZ_MJXL01000080.1:0-841 GCF_001762785.1 Campylobacter sp. BCW_6463 | reverse complement strand
AAACAGGAGTTAGAGCAACTTATGATGTAAAAACTACAGGGGCTTATGCTATAAAAGCAGGAACTACTTCTCAAGACTTTGCTATCAATGGGGTTGTAATTGGTCAAATTTCTTATAAAGACGGAGATGGCAATGGTCAGTTGATCTCAGCTATCAATGCGGTTAAAGACACAACAGGAGTTCAAGCTTCTAAGGATGAAAATGGTAAGCTTGTTCTTACTTCAGCTGATGGTAGAGGGATTAAAATCACTGGAGATATAGGAGTTGGTTCTGGAATTTTAGGAACACAAAAAGAAAATTATGGAAGATTATCTTTAGTAAAAAACGATGGTAGAGATATTAACATCAGCGGAACCAATCTTAGTGCTATAGGTATGGGAACAACTGATCTTATTTCTCAATCTTCAGTATCTTTAAGAGAGTCTAAAGGTCAAATCGATGCAAATATAGCGGATGCAATGGGCTTTAATTCCTTTAAAGGCGGAGGAAAACAAATTTTAGTAGGTTATTCTTCTGTTTCAGCTTATATGAGTTCTGAAGGTTCAGGATTTTCTGCTGGTTCAGGATTTTCTGAGGGCAGTGGCAAAAATATGTCAGCTTTATTAACAGATTCTCTTGTTACTATTTCAGCAATGTCTAGTGCTAGCAATGTTTATACCGTTTCTAAAGGTTCAGGTTTTTCAGAAGGTTCAGGAAATTCTCAATTTGCTACTTTAAAAACTTCAGCAGGCAATATGGCTGGAACAGTAGATAAGAGTGCGGGTGTAACTACTCTTAAAGGTGCTATGGCTGTAATGGATATAGCTGAAACTGCTATAACCAATCTTGATCAAATCAGAGC
>NZ_MJXL01000079.1:0-891 GCF_001762785.1 Campylobacter sp. BCW_6463 | reverse complement strand
GCTGGAGGACCTTGTACTAAAGTTGCTTTGGTATTTCCTTATACTTATTCAAAGCATAAAATCAATAATAAATATTCCGTTTATCAAATGGGCTTAATAGGAGTAAGTAATAAAGGCTATCCTGTACTTTCTATACCTAAAGGCAATAAGATTAAATTTGCTTTAACTAAAATACAAGCTAGTCCTCTTGCTAAGATTAAGTATGATAGGATAAGATGGCAAGGGATAGGAGATAAATTAGGAGCGGCACAAAAAAGCAAAGAGAAAGCAAAAATGCTTTTATATTTGGAAAATGAAAATAAAAAAGGTAAGGTAAGTGATAAAGAAGTTCATCTTTATAAACATAATGGAATATGGTCTAAAGATACTCCAAAACCTAGAAGTCCTGATTATATTCTTGAAGATGGTAAATTTAAATATCCTGATGATGATGGCTATAAAATTCCACCCAAACCAAGAGAAGTCACTCTAAAAAAAGGGATGAAACTGGACAGATATGGAGATAATTCAGGTAGCTTTGTTTGCCCTTTTAAGGAGAAAAAAGGAGCAATACCTTATGAAAAAAGATCATTGCCTTATGAAGATAATGAAGCCATGCAAAAAACCTATAAAAGATATGAAGTATTAGAAGATATTAATATGGAGAGTATGTTAAGAAAAAAAGATATATGTCAAAATGAAAGCTTAAAAAATAAAATTGAACAATCAATGAAAAAAAACGAATTCCATTCTCCGAAGATAGGAAGAATATCTCCATGCTTTGAACAAGAAGGTGGAGGAACACAGATTAAGCTTCCTATTTCCATAGAAGACTTAATACAATTGGGCTTTATCAAACAAATATAATAATAAAGGATAGAAAATGACAAGAGAACAAGCAGAACTAATTAT
>NZ_MJXL01000078.1:483-102117 GCF_001762785.1 Campylobacter sp. BCW_6463 | reverse complement strand
ATCAACGAAAACATCCTTGCTACTAAAAAAGGTTTAGAACAAGACAATCAAGCTGTTAAAGAATCAGTTCAAACCGTATCAGTTGTAGAAGGTGGTAATTTAACAGCAAGAATTACTGCTAATCCAAGAAACCCACAACTTATTGAACTTAAAAATGTTCTAAATAAACTTCTTGATGTTTTACAAGCTAGAGTAGGTTCTGATATGAATGTTATTCATAAAATATTTGAAGAATACAAAAGCTTAGATTTTAGAAATAAAATCTCTAATGCTTCAGGAAGTGTTGAATTAACTACTAATGCTTTAGGCGATGAAATAGTTAAAATGCTAAAACAAAGTTCAGACTTTGCTAATGCTTTAGCTAATGAAAGTGGAAAATTACAAACTGCTGTTCAAAGCTTAACCACTTCTTCAAATTCTCAAGCTCAATCTTTAGAAGAAACTGCAGCAGCTTTAGAAGAGATCACTTCTTCTATGCAAAATGTTTCAGTTAAAACTAGTGATGTTATCACTCAATCTGAAGAGATTAAAAATGTTACAGGTATTATAGGAGATATTGCAGATCAAATTAATCTTCTAGCTTTAAATGCAGCTATTGAAGCTGCACGTGCTGGAGAACATGGTAGAGGCTTTGCTGTTGTGGCTGATGAAGTTAGAAAACTAGCTGAGAGAACTCAAAAGTCTTTATCTGAAATAGAAGCTAATACTAATTTACTTGTTCAATCTATCAATGATATGGCAGAAAGTATTAAAGAACAAACTGCAGGTATTACTCAAATCAATGATAGCGTAGCACAAATTGATCAAACTACTAAAGATAATGTTGAAATTGCTAATGAATCAGCTATTATTTCTAGTACAGTAAGTGATATAGCTAATAATATCTTAGAAGATGTTAAGAAGAAGAGGTTTTAACCTTAGATAACTAGCTAAAAAGCTAGTTATCTCTAAATTTACTTATTGATTTAAAATTTGATTTTTACTCTTACATAAATTCTGCCAATTTGAAACACTTTTGATTTCAAGACATTGTTTTAAACTTTCTTTTTCAGCTTGTATATTTTGCATTCTTTCATAAGTTAAAGCTTGGATATATAAAGCTCTTGCTCTATCTTCATCTGAAAGTTTTAATTTAAGCAAATCTGTTAAAACAGCTAAACTTTCTTCATTTTTATTGATTTTAGCCAAAGCATCAAGATACATAAATTCTAAATTAGGACTAAAAAGATTTATACCTTTAAAATTTTGATAGTCAATGGCCTTAGGTGCGTAAGTTAAAATAGTTGTTTGCATATTATGATCATTAGCATAAGAAAGTAAAGCATCATAGACTTCTACCATACTAAAATTCATTGGAAAACTTTCTAAAATTTGCAAAATTTTAATGGCTTGATTGTAGTCATTTAAACGCAACAAAGACAAAAATTGCAAATAATAAGCCTTAAAATTCTCATCATCGCTTTTTAAAATTCTAGAATTAGCTATATCTTTAGAAATTTTAATCACCTGAGGATATTGTTTATTATCAAAAAGAATAGATGCTTTTTGAAGACCATAAAATATAGAATCTTCGCTATAATTTTTATTTATATAATCAAGTGCTTGTTCAACATTAGAAGTTCTGATAAGACAAGCTAACATTTGTTTTTTATTATCAATTTTCTGACCTATATCATAAGCGCTAAAACGCATAAAAATATTTGCAGCATTGATACAATTATCAGCTTTTATCGCATTTTTTAAATCATTAACAGCTGCTTTCTCTAAAAATTGAGTAGCATTTGGAATTTTTTTACTTTCTATAAGATTTTTATAAGCTAAAATCGCACTAAAATTTCCCTCTTTATAATAAAGTGCAACATCTTCATCTAAAGCTTTATTTGCAATATTCTCATCTTTATTTGCATATTGCTTCATTAAATCTGTATAACGCTGATGCAAAAAGCTTGCATTATTATCACCTAAAGCAAAGAATACCTCATCACTTGCTTTTTTGATTTCATCTAAATACCTACCATCTAAATAATCATCCATATACAAATCAAGGTATTTTTTAGCATCACTAGATCTGTTAGTATGTGATAAAACTAAGGCTAAATCTTTTAAAGTTTCTTCATAACTTGGATCAAGTTTGGACATTTTAGCAAAGGCATCTTCATAAATACTTGCACTTATATCAAATTGTCCTTTTTGATTAAATAATTTAGCAAGTTCTAAAGATCTTGGAATATCTTTTCCAAAATATTCAGGATTGGCTTTTAAAATAGTGTTAATATACTCTATAGCTTTATTTACTTGCCCATTTGAAAGCAAATTCTTTGCCAAACTCATAGCTGCTCTTGCAGCTAAATCTAAATTTTTTGTATTAAAATAAGTATTTTCATAAATATTTACAGCTTTTTCTTTTTCATTTAAATTATAAATATAGTCTGCATAATCAAGTTTTGATAACTGAGTAAAATAATTATTAGGTTGTTCATTATCCAAAATCGACATTGTATATTCCACATCAGCACGCTGGGCTAAAGCGATATAAGTTCTTAACATTATATGTAAAACTTCTGAAAAATTTTTATCACTTGTAAAAGTACGCGTCCAATTTTTAGCATCATCAATCATCTTTTCTAAAATTTGTTGATCACGCATGCTTGGATCTTGGGTGTAAAGTTTATTTTGAGCTCTTAATTTATATAGTATAAATTCACTAATAAAAATACTACCACGATATCTATTGATAGCATTTTGCGCATCAATAGCAACCTGACTATAATTAGCCTTATCGTATTCTTTTTTGATGCGTAAATAAGTATTAATATCTGCACTTTGAGGGATAATAACAGGATCAGAATTTAAATCCAAAGCTCCAACATAAGGCAAGCTCTCGTGTGGAAAATTGATATTAAAATCAAGTCCATCATAGTCTTTAATAGGTGCTAGCTCTGGTGCAAAAATAAAAGTAAAAGCCTTACTTTTATGCGAACTTGATGAACTAAGTTCTTTATCTATATAAATATTTTGAGAAGTGTCAAACATTCTTGCTTGTATTTTTGGCAAAATGATCATTTTAATTTTTTGAGCTTCTTGTATAAATTTTAAATCAAAAGCAGAAAAACTCTGATCTTTTAATTTATTATCAACCATACCTGCAATATCACATTCAAAATGAACTTTTGATTCGGTAATAAATTTTTGACATGTAAATTCTAAATCATTACTCGCATGTAAAACTGCAAAAGCTTGATTATTTTCGCGACCCGTGTTTAAAACAAGCTCAAAAGCAAAAGCATTTAAAAAACTTAATAAAATTAAAAATAATATTCTCATAAAATAATTATAGCAAAACTCTTATAACATTAACAATATAGCAAAAGTGCTTATACAAACACAAAAAGCTAAAATAAAATTTTGTATAAAACTAAACTTAATATTATGAACCCTATCATTTTTCATAAATAAAGCATGAATTAAAATCTTTAAATACGCATAAAGCATAATAACAGAAGATAAAGCCACAAAAAGTGCCAAATACCAATATCCATTTAAAATTGCTGTATTTAAAATCATAAATTTACCCCAAAATACTCCAAAAGGCGGGACACCTGCTAAAGAAAGCACACTAATGCTCAAACAAAAAGCAATTAAAGGTTTTTTAACCAAAAGTCCATTTAAACTCTCATAAGAATTATTCTCATAATTGCTTAAAATCATAAATACAGCATAATTTGCAAAAGCAAATAAAGTCCAATATCCAAAAATAGCAAGCAAAATTCCATCAAAATTTTGTTCTTTTAGTAAAGGAATACAAGCCACCAAAACCAAAGAAGAATGCACTACAGAACTATAAGCAAACATTTTTTTGATATTGTTTTGACTTAGAGCCGCAAAAGCACCTATAAGCATAGAAAAAATCGCTAGAACTATTATGATATATTCAAAACCTGTATTATTTAAAAAATCAAACAAACGAATAACCACACCCAACATGGCAACTTTTGGCACAACTGAAATAAAAGCAACCAAATTTGTATGTGCTGCATAATACACATCTTTAAGCCAAAAATGAAAAGGTGCCAAAGAAAGCTTGATTGCACAAAGAACAAAAATCATCACTCCAGCACCCAAAAGCATGGGATCTTTTTGAAACTCATTTTTTAACGCTAAATTAGCAGATAAATCTAAAGTTCCTGTTTTTAAATAAATAAAAGCTACAGCCATAACAAAAAACCCAGCTCCTACAGCCGCTACACTAAAGTATTTTATCGCACTTGAAATAGCATTATCACTTCCACGCATTGCTATTAAAGTATAAAGTGCTAAAGAAGAACTTTCAAGTCCTATAAAAATAAGTACTAAATTTGAGCTTGAAACCATCAAAAGCAAAGATGCAATCACAAATAAAAATAAAGCATAAAATTCACCCTGATTTTCTTCTTTTTGCATTAAAAGATATAAAAATGAAAAACACAAAATCACCAAAGAAGCATAAAATGAAACAATATCATTATTTAAAGTAGCCAAAAAAGCTTTTGCTTCTAAACCTTGAGCATTTGCATTATTTAAAATCAAAAAAGCACTTACAATTAAAGATAAAGAACTTATGCCAATATAAAACGATCGATGAAATTTCCAAAAACCAGAGCAAAGCAAAAGAACTATTGCAGTTGTAATTAAAAATAAAAATGGATAAGATAAGCTTATATTTAAAAGTTCTAAATTTAAAAAATTATTTAACATTTGCCTCTCCTATTTTAGATAAAAAATCTAAAGTATTTTGCTCCACAGCTCTAATATTCATTGTTTTTATAAGATTATCCACATCTTTTTGTATCGGCTTTAAAAGTATATTTGGCATAAGCCCTAGTCCAAAAATCATTACTACAATACACACAAGCGCTACTATTTCTCTAAAGCGTAAAGAAAAACTCTCTATAAAGCTTTGTTTTTGCATGAAAAATATTTTTCTAAATACTGCAAACATATAAATCGCTCCTAAAATAATCACCAAACCTGCCAATAAAGCGTAAAATAAATTAATCTTTGCTATACCTAAAAGAATTAAAAACTCTCCCACAAAAGAAACAGTTAAAGGCAAAGAAACACTCGCAAGTAAAATTAGCATAAAGAAAATTGAAAATAAAGGTGCTTTTTTAGCCAAAGAATGGTAAAAAGAAATATCATAAGTATGATATCTTTGGTGTAAAAGTTCAACCATTAAAAATAAAGCTCCCGTTACAATACCGTGTGCAAACATATAAAAAACCGCACCACTAATACCCAAAGCATTTAAAGAAAAAATTCCCAAAATCATCACACCAAGATGTGAAATAGAACTATAAGCGATCAATTCTTTAATATTTTCTGCTCTATAAGCAATTAAAGCATTATAAACGATACTCACTATGCATAAAGCTACAATTAAAGGCATAAAATACACACTCGCATCTGGAAAAAGTGGTAAACAAAAAAGTAAAAATCCAAAAGGAGCCATTTTAAAAACTACAAGCATTACAGAAACAAGCACAGGCGAATTTGCATAAACCTTAGGTGCCCAAGTATGAAGTGGAAATAAAGGAGCTTTGATAGCAAAAGCGATAAAAAATGCTCCAAAAAGTAAAAGTTGCTCTGTGAAATTTACTGCCGAGGCATTATTTTTCCAAATTTCTAAGTCAAAAGTGAAGATGTTTAAAAGTTGATAATTTAAATAAGCTTGATAAATCAATGCCACAAGCATTAAAATTGAACCCACAAAAGCATAGATAAAAAATTTCACCCCTGCTCTAAAATCTTTACTATAAACTCCCATAATATAAAGCAAAGGCAAAAGAGAAAATTCCCAAAAAACATAAAATAACAAACCATCTTTTGCGCTAAAAAGTCCCATAATGGAAAATTCTAAAAAGAATATACAAGATACAAGTGCTTTTTGTTCCAGCTTTAAAAATAAAAAGCTTAAAAATATCATCAAAGAACTTAAAAGCATCAACACAAGTGCAATACTGTCTACTCCTACATGAAAGCTAAAAAATTTCAAAATTTTAAAAGAGAGATTATAATCAAAGCTTGCCCCTTGTAAAAAATCCGCAAAAATATCCAAATTTAAAGCCAAAATTATAAAACTTACAACAACGCTAAAAACCTTAACGCCTCCGCGATTTAAAAGCAAAACCACAAAAGCAGAAATTAAAGGAAAAAATATCAAATAATTTAGCATTTTACACCATCCATACCAAAATCAACAAAATCACAAAAGCTGCCACCAAAAATCTAAGCATTAAGTTTAAGCTGTTTGGCATAATCATTTTTTGTGAAATAATTTGAGAATACAAAGCAATTTTTTCAACTATTCTATCAAAAATATAAAGATCACAATGCTTTAAAATCGCACATAAACTTTCATATTTTGAAACAATAAATTGATGATAGAATTTAGGAATAAAATAATCATTACTTAAAAGTTTGTGAATTTTATTTTCTTCAATACTTTCTTTAAACCAAGAATTTTTATAAGCAAAAATAGCCAAAATTACACCCAAAATAGCTGCTACACTCGCACAAATCATTACAATTTGATTTTGTGCATCAATAAAAACTAATTTTGTGCTTAAATATTCAAAAAAACTATGTTCAAAAAATCCTGCAATAATAGCTAAAACCATCAAAGGACTCATAGCTAAAAGTGCGATTTTACTTGCTTCATGTGGATGTTCATCATGTCTTGCAGGGGTAAAAAATACCAACATTAAAAGTCTAAAGCTATAAAATGCTGTTAAAAAAGCTGCGATTAAAAGCACCAAAAAAATACCATGGTGAAAAGAAATGAAAGAATATCCTAAAATCAAATCTTTAGAGAAAAATCCTGCAAAAGGATAAATTCCTGCTAAAGCTAAAGATCCTATACACATCAAAATAGCTGTAAATTTTAAAGGTTTAAAAAGTCCACCCATTTTTTTAATGTCTAATTTATCATTCATAGCATGCATTACATTTCCAGCACCTAAAAAAAGTAAAGATTTAAAAAAAGCATGTGTAGCTAAGTGAAATAAAGCTATACCATAAGCCCCAAGTCCTGCAGCTACAAACATATATCCAAGTTGCGATAAGGTAGAATAAGCAATAATGCGTTTTAAATCCCTAGCCACCAAAGCCATAGAGGCTGCAAAAATCGCTACAAAAGCTCCAAGTAAGGCAATAATATAAGAAACCTCAGGAACTAAATCATAAAGCGTGCTCGCACGAATTACCAAATAAACCCCCGCTGTTACCATGGTTGCTGCATGGATTAATGCAGAAACAGGAGTTGGCCCTGCCATAGCATCAGCAAGCCAAGTGTGAAAAGGAAATTGTGCAGATTTTCCCATAGCCCCTATAAATAAACAAGTTGCGATTAGGATCAAAGCGTTGCGATCTAGGCTTTGTGCCATGGAAAAAACTTCATCATATTTTAAAGTTCCTGCTTGTAAATAAAGCCAAAAAATTCCTAAAAGCATACCCAAATCCGCAATACGATTCATAATAAAGGCTTCATTAGCCGCAAAAGAATAAGTATCATTTTTATACCAAAAACCTATAAGCAACCAAGAGCAAAGCCCAACGCCTTCCCAACCTACAAAAAGTCCTAAGAAATTATCGCTCATAACTAAAAAAAGCATAGAAAAGACAAAAAGTCCTAAATAAGCAAAAAATTTATTAAAACCTTCATCATGAGCCATATAAAAAATACTATAAAAATGCACACAAGTAGCTACAATACCTACAACACTCATCATAGTAAGCGAAATGGCATCTATATCAAAGCCAAAATTTACTCCAGCAAACCATTCAAACAAACTCACATTAAAAGCTTCATTGCAAAAAAGCAAATACAAAGAACAAAAAGCACTCAAAGCTATTAGAAGTGAGCAAATTATCCCTACAAATTGTTTTTTCTCACTCAAAGCAAAACAACTTGCAAACAAAAAAGCTATAAAAGGACTAAAAAGAGAAATCAAAGCCAAATTTTGCATACTAAGCCTCCACTTCTTTTAAGCTTTTTAATTCCAAAGTGCCTTTTCTTCTATACCAAAGCACACACAAAGCTACACCAACAGCTACTTCACAAGCCGCTACACCCATGATAAAAAGTGCAAAAACCTGTCCATTTAAATCATTGTGCATTTTAGAAGCTGCTACCAAAGCTAAATTAGCACTATTTAATAAAATTTCACTCGAAATAAAAAGCATAATGAGATTTTGTCTTTTTAAAATCCCTACAAGCCCTATGACAAACATTAAAATAGCTATAAAAAAATACTTTTCTATCATTGTTTTTCCTTTGCCAGCTCTTTATGAGTAAGTACTATAGCACAAACTAAAGCAATCAAAAGTAAAATGGCTATGAATTCAAAAGCCAAAAGATATTTTGAAAAAATCGCTAAAGCCAGTTGTTTATTAAAATCAAACAAAGCAGGATCATTTAAAGACAAATCCGTGCTGATATTTTGGTATTTAAAACCTATAAGCATGGCCAAAAGTAAAATCGCACTTAAAACTACCAAAGTAAAAAAACTTTTTTTAGCTTTAAGTTGTTCTTTAAATTCTTTAGAAGCATCAAAAAACATCATCGCGAAACTATAAAGTCCAAGCACAGCTCCACTATAAACAATAATTTGTATCACGCCTAAAAACTCTGCATCAAGTAAAAAATAAAATCCCGATAAAAACACCATTCCACCCGCTAAAGCCGAAAGAGAATAAAGCATATTTTTACTTAAAACCGCAATGCCAAAAAAGCCTAAAACCACTACACTAAAAAATACAAAGGCTAAATTTTCTATCATTTATTTTCTCCTTGCTCTTGTGTATTTTGATTTTCTAAGGCTCTTTCAATCATCACATCGTAATAACTTGGTGTTTTTACCACCAATAAATCAGCATCTTTTCTAAGGCTTCCTGCTCCTTCAAATTCAACTTGATTTTTAAGCTTATCAATAGGAGTTAAAAAATCTTGCTTATAGCCAAAATAAGACCTTTGCTCGGCTGCATTTTCATACTCTGTCCCATGTACTATAGCAAGTTCTGGGCAAACCTCAGCGCAAAAACCACAATAAATACAACGCCCTAAATTAATACTATAATTTCCTATTTTTTTACGCCCATTTTCATCTAAAGAAGTTTCCATTCTAATACAATTGCTAATGCAAATTTTTTCGCAAAGCCCACAACCTATACATCTTTCATTTTCGCTTTCTATAAAACGCATCAAACGATGAACAGCACGGTAACGATTGTCAAGCTTTACCTTTTCAAAAGGATATTTAATCGTAGCGCTATTATTTCTCTTAAGTAATTCTCTCATCATCACAACAAGCCCTACAAAAAGCTCTAGTTTAACGCTTCTACGCAAAGCTTGTGAAATTTTCTCCCAAGTGCTAACAGGAGTTTTTCTTTTCTCATCCACTAAATAATAATTTTTCATATCAAACTCCTATAAAAGAACTGCCAAAGCAGTGATTAAAAGGTTTAAAACCGCTAAAGGGATTAAGATCAAATAGCACATTTTCATCACTTGATCTGGACGCAATTGCGGAAAAGCAGCTCTTGCCCAAAAATACCAAAAGAAAATAAAACTTGATTTTACTATCATCATAATCCAACCAGGAATAATCCAAAAGCTATTAAAACCCCCTAAAAACAAAAGAGTTACCAAAATAGCTCCAGCTATCATAGAAGCATATTCACCTATAAAAAACATACCCCATCTTAAACCCGAATACTCCGTTCCATAACCCGCTACAATTTCAGCATCATTTTCCGTCAAACAAAGCGGAGTTCTATTGGTCTCTATAAATAAAGCAATTATAAAAAGCACAAAAGCCAAGGGCTGTTTAAAAATAAGCCAAGAAAAAAATCCATCACTTTGATAATTGTTAATATCCACCAAAGAAAAAGAACCTACAAGCATTACAATAGCAATCAAAGCCAAAGCTCCTACGCTTTCATAGGAAATAATCGCTACAAGCCCTCTTGCAGCCCCTAAAATCGACCATTTATTATTACTTGCAAGTCCACCCAAAAACACCGCATAAAAGCAAAGTCCTGAAGTGCCGATGACAAAAAGCAAAGCTACATTGATATCTGCCACTATAGGCTGAATCACCCTTCCAAATAAAGTAAATTCAGGTAGCATAGGAATAGCCGCTAAAGAAACAAAAGCACAAATAGCAGAAATCAAAGGTGCTATAGCAAAAATAAATTTTTGCGAATTTGAAGGGATTATATCTTCTTTAGTAAAAAGTTTTATCATATCAGCTACAAGTTGAATAAGCCCAAAAGGCCCTACCATATCAGGCCCTATGCGTCTTTGAAAATAAGCTAAAACTTTTCTTTCAGCATAAGTTGCAAGACCTGCTAAACTCGCAAATATTGCAATGACAATAATACATTTAATCAAAGCCTCTAAAGCAAAAAAAGCAAAATCACTCATGGTTTGTTCCTAATTTTTCTAAATTCGCCACAACAAATCTTTCATCAAAAAAGCTTAGCGTGTCAAGTTTTTCATCAAAATACGGTAAGAAAGCTCCATTTTTTATATCCTTATCCACACGCACACTAAGGCTTAATTCTTTATCTTTTATTTTAAGTTTTACAAGATCTTTATCTTTTAAATTTTTCTCTTTAGCTAAATTTTCACTTACACCTAAAAAAATCACCTCATTAATCGCACTAGCACGATTTGAAAATCTACCAAATTGATAGCTAGGATTAGCACTATAAAGCAAAATTTCATCTTCTTTTGGGTTTAAATTTTCAAAATTTGGAGAGATGAATTCTTTTTTAGCAACTTGTTTAAAACATTCTAAATTAAGCTCATATCCCCTTTTACAATCGCCTGCATTGGTATAAAAATTGTCTAAATGATCAAAATCAATCGGAGAAAAACCTTTATTTATAGGGAGTCTCTTAGTATAATTTATGGTATATTCCTCATCAAAACCTAAAGCATTAGCTAAATCATTTAAAAAATATCCCTTAAATTCTAAAGCAGCGTTAGTTGGCACCACTCTTTTATCGTAATTTAAAAAAGTTCCTTCTTGCTGATTTAAACTCGCACTAGCTAAATTTGCATGCTCTTCATAAGAAAAACTAAAATCACCTTTTTCATTATAACCTAAAGTCTTGCCTTCTTGTGTGTTTTTATCCAAATCGCAAATCATGGCCACACCTAAGGTATTGGTATGCGTAGGATTTAAAAAGACTTTAAAAGGAGTGGTATTTTGGATCAAAGCAAGTAATTTAGCAAGTTTTTTCGCATTTTTATGAAAATAAAAATCACTCCCTATAACAAGAGTAAAATTTGCTTTTTTAAGCAATAAATCTTCTAATTTATCTTCATCTATGCCTAAATTTTTAGCAAAAATAGAGCGTTGCACTTCTATGATTTTTTTCACTTTCTTAGGCACGACTTTTTTTACTTCTTTTTGAATTTCATTGCCTTCTTCATCTTTTTCTATGACTTGTTCTACAACTTCTTCGTTGATACTTTCTTCTATTTCTTTATTTTCACTAACAAAAAACTCTGCTAAATGAGTTTTGATACCTTCATCTTGGCTAAATTTTTGAAGTAAAAAATATAAAATTTGCTCTTCATCGCCACTTTTATGAATGTGTGAGATAAAATTTTTAGAATATTTTGCTATACCCATATCTTCCATAGGATGAAAATAAAGCCCTGAGCCTTTATTCATCACTAAAGCATTATTGATTTTATAGCTAAGCGTTGGAGCATCATATCTTAAAAGCATTCCAGCCACAACCAAAAAATCACTTTTTGTTATATCTTGAGTATTAGCACTATAAAACTCACCAGAATTAGCGATAAATTCTTGTAAAAATTCTTTAAATTTCAAAGCTTCTTCATTGATCAAAGAAAGATTAAATTTCTTTTTTAAATTTTGTAAAATCAAAGCTTCTTCATTGGTAATAAAACTATTAAATTTAATGTTTTTAATTTCATTTTTCTCAAAAAGCTCCACAAGTTCTTTAAAGGCTTTTTCATCTTTATCCGCCTCATTTTGCGTATCAAAAGCAAATCTTGCAGCCTTATTTAAACTCGCGAAGGCAAAATCATTACTCACACGATAAATTTTTTCTTTTTGATTGCTAATGCCACTTTGCTTAATATCATAATACATCAACTCACAATCGCTTGAATGCGGATTTGAAGCAGGGATTCTTTTAAGTTCCCAAATATTTGAAGTGTATTGAAATTTCGAACCTATCAAAGCTCCTGTTGGACACACGCTTGTACATTCTCCACAAAATGAACAATCAAGCGTATCGCCATTTGCAGGGCCTATCAAACTTTTTTGAAATTTAGTCCAAATCGCATAAGCATCTTTTCCCATGCTCTCTTTAAAGCTATTATCCACACTATCTCCGCCACGAGGAACAGTCTTTAAAGCACTTTCGCCGATTTTATCCTTACAAACTGTAATGCAGCGCTCACATACTATGCAAAGTGCGGGATCGTAATTAATCATTCCCCAATGTTTATGCGGTTTATGCGTGTCTTTAATCCAATGTTTTTGAACATTTACACGGCTTTTATGAGTGAAATTTTGCAATTCACACTCGCCTGATTTATCGCAAACCCCACATTCTAAAGGATGATTGATACAATAAGCTTGCATGATCTCATTTCTTTCATCCCAAAGATTTTGCAAATCACTTTCTACAACCATACCCTCTTTTGCTTTAGTATTGCAAGAATATACCTTTTTACCATCAGCTTCAACCATACACATACGACAAGCCAAAGTAGGACTACAGCCTGAAAGATAGCAAATCGCTGGGATAAAAATATCATTTCTTCTTGCTATATTTAAAATATATTCGCCTTCTTCAAAGGCGCAATCTATACCATTAATCTTAACTGTCATTTTGCTTCCTTTATGCGAATTGGAGTAAAATCAAAACCATTGTTTTCATAATTTAAAAAAGCTATAGTGCCTTGTAAATTTTCATCTAAACAAAGCTTGGTTTTAAGACTAAAATCTTTAGCCAAAATTTCAACTTCACTTTGATCTTTGCATTTTGCAATTTGTAAAAATTGCTTTGAACAATGTAAATTTTTATCTTGTAAATTGGCTCTAAAAAGCACTAAACCATCATAATTATCAAGTTCTTTTAGGGTGTTTAATTTTGCCTTTTTAAAATCACATTCTTCTTCATCGCTATCTAAAATCTTTAATTCATATTTTGCACTTAAGAAATTCAAAAAATATTTGATATTTTCGCTATCTTTATAAGAATGGATATTTTTATCTATAATTAAATACTTAGCCTCTTTTAAAAAAGCAAGCACTTCACCTGCTTCTTCCTCTCCAAAGCAAGATTCAGCACTTAAATATCCCTCATCTAAATCGCAAAAATGCCCTTCATCGCTTAATTTACAAAGCAAGGCTAAAACAAAACTCAAACTTGCAATTTCGCATTTGTAAAATTTAGCTTTTAAGTTTTTATCTTCCAAACAAGAAATATTAATGCTATTTACACCTATTTTTTCACATAAATTTTTGTTTTTAAGGCTTGACATATCTAAAAAACAAAGAGCATTATCATAAATCATACCCTCTCCTTTTTTATAACAATAGTCCAATCCACTTGATTAAATTTCAAAGAATTTAAAAGCTCACAGCCTTGTTCTTTTACAAAAGAAAAACTTTTTTCAACAGGAGAAAAATCGCCGATTTCAAAAAGCACCACTAAAACCTCGCCTTGTTTTGCTTCTTTTATGATTTGTGCTAAATCTTCAAAAAGCTCTTTGCTTTTTCTTAAATCTACTCTTCTCATCGATCTATCTCACCTAAAACTATATTTACATTACCCATAATGGCTACAACATCAGCTAAATAAGTACCTACAAGCATTTCTTCAAAAAACGCACAATGCCAATAACTAGGCGTTCTAGCCTTTAAACGATAAGGTCTTCCTGTACCATCGCTATGGATAAAAAAGCCAAGCTCACCTTTTGGACTTTCAGTAGGCACATAAACTTCGCCTTTAGGAGGTTTTAAACCTTGAGTAATTAAAACAAAATGCTGCATTAAGGAATAATTCTGCGTTAAAATTTGTTCCTTTGAAGCACTTACATACTCAGGATGCGTAGCTAAAATTTCAGGCGGAGTATCTTTATAAAGCATGGCGCATTGTCTAAGGATTTTCAAACTTTCACGAAATTCTTGCATATAAACTTTATATCTTGCATAAGAATCCCCTTGCGTAGCATAAGGCACACCAAATTCGACTTCATTATAAAGCAAATAAGGCTCTTCTTTGCGTATATCGTATTTTATACCGCTTCCTCTTAACATCACACCCGTACAACCCCAATTTAAGGCTTGTTCTTTGGTAACCACACCTACATTTTCAGTTCTTAAACGCCAAATTCTATTATCATCTAAAAGATCTTCATAATCTTTTAAATCATTTGGAAATTTATCGCAAAATGCAAGCATTTCTTCTAAATAACCCTCAGGTAAATCAAGCATAACCCCGCCTATTCTCATAGAAGAATGCGTAAGCCTTGCACCGCAATACTTTTCTATCAAATCCAAAACATATTCACGTTCTCTAAAGCAGTATAAAAACACACTCATCGCACCAATATCAAGCGCATGAGTGGCAAGCCAAAGTAAATGTGATGCAATGCGGTTTAATTCTAAAAGTATCATGCGTATCACTGCTGCACGGCGTGGAATCTCTAAACCACAAAGCTTTTCAACCGCTGCACAATAAGCATAATTATTCGCTGAAGCGGCGATATAATCCATTCTATCAGTAGTAGGAATAAATTCTTGATAAATCATATTTTCAGCCATTTTTTCCATACCACGATGCATATAACCTATACAAGGACGCGCTTTTACAACTTGCTCTCCATCAAGTTCTAAAATAAGACGTAAATTTCCATGTGCTGAAGGGTGTTGAGGGCCTAAATTGATAATCATTTTTGAGTCTTCTTGCTCAAAAGCTATATTTTCATAATAAGGTTTTAACTTGCTAGGAATTTGCATTTTAACGCCTTTTCTCTAAAATTTTTGCTTCATCACGTTTTACTTTTTTTACAAAAGCTACGCCTTCATCTTCTTGATATTCTTGTTTAAAGGAAACTTCCTTCTTTTGACCACCTTTTGGCACTTCATGATAAAGTCTTGCAAAATTTAGCGTATCTTTATCATCAACAAAACCAGGATCTCTTTGTTCTTCGCCCACTACTTCACGATATTCTTTGCCAAAAATTTTATCAATCTCATACCATCTTGCAAACTCATCGCCCTTTAAAGGATAAGTTTTTAAAAGCGGATGCCCAAACCAATCATCAGGCATTAAAATGCGTTTTAAATTGGGATGATTTATGATGAAAATTCCAAACATGTCATAAATTTCTCTCTCACTCCAATTTGCTCCTTTAAAAATATGAGCCACGCTTTGTAAACGCTCTTTTACACCTACAAAAGTTTTTATTCTCACTCTTAATTTTTTTTCTAAATTTAAAAGCTGATAAAACACTTCAAAACCATTTTTATCTGCTATAAAATCAATAGCACTTGCCTCTGTAAAACTTAAATACCCTAAAGTTTTAAGCATTTGCAAGGTTTTAATATTGTCTTCTTTTTTAATTTCTATTACCCAAAAATCAAGCTCTACAAAGGAATTTAAAATTTCTACTTGAGTTTTTAAAACTTCAAAATCATCTTTAAAAACACTTTCATTAACATCAGATTTTACAGTGTGTGGCGCGTGATAAAATCTATCTTTGTAATAATTTTGAGTTTGAGCATTTTTTTTATCGCTATACTTTCTCATTATACCAACCTTTTAGGTGCGATTTTACGACTTGCTTTTTCTTTGCGAATCTTTTTTTGCAAAATCATCAAAGCAAACTGAAAACTTTCTGGACGTGGAGCACAGCCTGGCACATAAATATCTACAGGTATAATTCTATCCACTCCTTGAACCGTAGAATAAGTATTAAACATACCGCCTGTATTGGCACAACTTCCCATAGAAATCACCCATTTAGGATCAGGCATTTGATCGTAAAGTCTTCTTGTAAATTCAGCATGCTTTTTACATAAAGTTCCTGCGATAATCATCACTTCACTATGGCGTGGTGAAGCTCTAAAAATCGTTCCAAATCTATCAAAATCATATCTTGAACCCCCAGCCGCCATCATCTCAATCGCACAACAGGCAAGTCCATAAGATAAAGCCCATAAAGAATTACTCCTGCCCCATTGAACTAGTTTATCAACACTAGTTAAAACTACGGGCAAACCACTTGCATAATTTACTTGATGCTCTGCCATGCAAACGCTCCTTTTTTATAAGCATATAAAAATCCAACTCCTAAAAGTACGATAAAAACAAAAACTTCTAAAAGCCCAAACCAACCTAAATCTTTAAAAATCAAAGCCCAAGGAAATAAAAACACAACTTCTATATCCAAAAGTATGAAGATTAAGGCGATGATGAAAAATTGAGAGTTAATCTTGTTAGCTTGTTTAACAGGAATAGGACCACATTCATAAATTCCAAGTCCTAATTTTTTGCGATTTTTTGCGGCAAAATTATTACCAATTTTTGAAGCTAAAAAAACCAGTCCAAAAAAAATAACACTAGCAAGTACTAGCATTAAAAAAATACCAAAATAAGGATGCGAAGCATCTATATGAGACATTTATTCTCCTTTTTTAAAGCACTTTAATCACTCCACAACAAAAATTAAATTTACACTTTTCTTTATTTTACTCTAAACTTTCTATATTGAAACTTATATTAAAAAATATTTTTTAAAGTTTTAATTTTTTATGATTAAATTTATAAAAAAGATCACTTTGATGGGTTATAAATATATAAGAAATATTATTTTTTTGCTGATAGTAATATAAAAAAGTTAAAATTTCTTTAGAAGTTTTAATATCAAGCGCTGAAGTAATTTCATCTAAAATCAACAATTTAGGATTTAAAACCAAAGCACGGATAAGACCTACGCGTGTGGCTTCTCCTCCGCTTAACTCATAGGGTTTTTGTTCTAAAATTTGTTTTTTTAGACTAAAAAAATCAAAAAATTCTAAAATCAAATCATCATTCTTTTGTAAATTAAAATTTTCCAAACCATCTTGTATAAGATTTTTGATTTTTTTATAAGGGTTTAAAGCCATTTTTTGATCTTGAAAGCAATACTGAATTTGCTTTCTTAAAAGTCTCTGTTTGTTTTTATCAAGCTTGTGTAAGTTAAGATTTTCATACCATACCTCACCCTCGCTTGGATCTTCTAAAAAACAAAGAATTCTAGCTAATGTACTTTTACCTGCACCACTTTTACCTAAAATTATTAAATTGTCATTTTTATTTAAAGAAAAATTGATATTATCAAAAATAATATGTCTTTCTTTTTTTAAATACCAATGCTTTTTAAGCTCATAAAACTTACTTAAATTACAAACTTTAAGCATTATAATACCTTAAAAACTCATCTAAGCTATATAAATTTGAACTATTTTTTTCTAGCATAAGAATTTCATCTGCTAAAGAATTTACCAAATTTAAATCATGAGTGATACAAACTAAGGCTGTGTTATTTTTTAATTCTTCTAAAATCGATATAATCTTAGAAGCGTTTTCTTTATCCAAAGAAGCTGTGGTTTCATCACAAATTAAAATTTGGGGTTGATTTAATAATGCCAAAGCTAGACTCACCCTTCTTGCCATACCCAAACTTAATTCATTAGCATAAGAATGCCACAAACGATCAAGATTTTCAAATCCTAATTTTTGAAAATAAGAAAAAGCGTAATCTTTTCTTTCTTTTTGTTTTAATTTTGTATGAGTTTTTAAAACAAGATGACATAAATTTCCAATATCCAAATAAGGATAAAGACTAAGCTCTGCATCTTGCAAAACAAGTGCCACCTTAGAACGAAAATCTCTAAGCTCTTCTTTGTTAAAATTAAAAATACAAGAATTATGAAAACTTAATTCATCAAAACTTATTGTGAAATTAGAATCTAAAAGTCTTACCAAAGCTTTTCCTAGCAAACTTTTACCCATTCCACTTTGTCCTAGTATCATTAAAGTTTTGCCTGTTTTTATATCTAAATTAATATCCTTAAGCAATAAATTATTCTTCAAACTGATATTTAAATTTCTTACCTTCAAGATCTTATACCCCAAATTTTTTGTAAAAAATTACCCAACCATAAAAGAGGTAAAAACAACAAAAGCAAGCTTAAAAGTGGAAAAAGTATCATCCACCAAGCACCTATAAAAACTGCTTTTGAAGACTCACTCAAAAGAGTACCTAAAGTTGGAATTTCAAATCCTAAGCCCAGTCCAAAAAAACTCAAAGTAGCTTCTGTGGCTATAGCATGAACAATATTAAATATAAAAAGTGTAAAAATCAGTGTTTTTAAAGCAGGTATTAAATCTTTAAAAAAAGCTCTAAATTTAGTTCTTCCAAGCACTATATTTGCTTTGTAAAAATCTAAATTTTCAAGTCTTTTTAATTCACTTTCTATAATTCTTGCTATGAAACACCAATGAATTAATGCGATTAAAAAAATCATCAAAAACACATCAGAAGTTATCATACTTTGAAAAAACATCATAAGTAAAAAAGCAGGCAAGGCTAAAAAAAACTCTAAAATACGCATCCAAAAAATATAAAAAAAACATCGTGCTAAAAACAAATAACACAAAGCAAAGATAATAGACAATAAAGATCCACCAACACCTATGATCAAAGAATTTCTCAAAGCAAAAAGCAAACGAGAAAACAAATCCCTGCCTAAAAAATCAGTCCCTAAAATATAAGTAAAATTAGGAGCTTGATGCAAATTTTCTAAATGAGTGCTTAAAATATCAAAAGGAGCCAAAAAAGGTGCAAACAAGGCACATAAAAATAAAAAAATTAAAGGCACAAGTATGATAAGAAATTTAAACAAAATCAAGCCTTCTTAATCTAGGATTTAAAATCCTAGCTACAATATCACTTAAAAATGTAAAAAATGCTGCAAGTAAAACACTAAAAAATATAAGTGCAAGTACAACAGGATAATCTTTAAAAATAATACTTTTAAAAAGTAAAGACCCAAGCCCCTCGTAAGCAAAGACACTTTCTACCACATAAGTTCCCATCATAAAACTTAAAGCACTTCCCCCAAAATAAGCTACAATAGGACTTAAAGAATATTTCAAAACTAAAAAATAAATATCTTTCTCCCTTAAAGCTCTAGCGTATAAATTTTGAATAAAAATTTGAGAAAAACTTTCATTGATAAAATTTCTAGCAATCCTTAAAAATAACGCCAAATGTGATAAAACGAGCACCAAAACAGGTAAAATCAAATGCTCTAAACGATTTAAAAAATCATCTTCAAAGCCTATATCACTACTTCCCATAACAGGCAAAATTTTCCAAAAAATTCCAAAAATTAAAACAAACAATAAAGCCAAAACAAAAGGAGGTAAAGCAAAAAAATTAAAAGCTAAAAAAGTGATGATTTTATCTATAAAACTTTCTTTATAGTAATATCCTAAAAGTGCCAAAAAAACACTGAGTAAAAATAAAAGCATTAAGGCACTAAAACCCAAAATAAAAGTATTAAAAATTCTTTCTTTTATAAGCTTTAAAACACTTTCTCCACTTAAAAAAGAAACTCCTAAATCTCCTTTTAAAGCCTTAAAAAGCCAAATTTTATACTGCTCTAGCAAAGACTTATCAAGCCCTAAATTTTGTTCTATTCTTTGAACAAATTCTTTACTTTGTGAATTAACTCCATTAGCATAAGCTATACTGCCTTTACTAAAATGAAGTAAAACAAAACATAAAAAAGTGCTAAAAAATGCTACGACAAGACTAAAAACTAAGCGTTTTAGCACTATTTACTCCACTCATAAACATTCCAAGTAAAACCCACTCCATGATGACCTAAAGTCCTTGCTTTGATACCTTTTAAATCTTTATTATAAACTAAAGCAAAATCAAGATAGGCTAAAAAGATAAAAGGAGGATTTTCATACAAAGCATCTATAAAATCTTTATAATATTTTTTTCTCTCTTCCAAATTTGAAGTATTTCTTGCTTGTTGCAAGGCTATATCCACTTTTTTATCATGATAATGTCCAAAATTCCAACCCTCATCATTTAAAGCACTATCTTGCGAACTTTCAAATACCCTAAAAGTGTGAAAATCAGGATCTAAAGGACTTCCCCAGCCTATTAAAAAGCTATCTACTTTAGAATAATCAAAACTTCCAGCAGGTTTAGCCACCACCTTGCTTACAACTCCTATTTTTTTAAATTCGCTTTGCAAAATTCCAGCCAAACTTACCCTTAAAGGATCATTACTCATCGCCCAAATTTCAAATTCTAAAATTTTCCCATCTTTTTCAAAATTTCCATCTTTATTTTTCTTAAAACCTGCACTTACAAGTAAATCCTCGGCTTTTTTAGGATCATATTTGTAAATTTTAAAATTCTTAGGATTTGCCCAAGAACGCTCTAAAGGATGATTGGCTACAAAAGCATAATCATGCAAAAGATTTTTTACTATACTTTCTTTATCAACTGCGTAATTTAAAGCTTGTCTTACTTTTAAATCTTTTAAAAATTCATTATCAAAATTAAACATTAAAGCCCGATAATCAGCCGATTTTTCACGTAAAATTCCAAAATTTTCATCATTTTTAAAAATATTTAGCAAAGAAACATCGATTAAAGCTGTGTCTATCTTGCCATTTTTAAGCTCAGCACTAGCTATAGAAGGATCAAAAATGTGTTTTATAATAAGTCTTGGAGTTTTTACCTTATCAAGATAAAAATGTTCATTAGCTTTAAATTCAACATATTCACCTTTTTTCCATTTTACAAATTTATAAGGACCTGTACCTATAGGATTTTGATTAAAAGAGCTTGTGTTTAAATTCTCATTTTCAAGCAAATGCTTAGGAAGCATTCCTATGCTTAAAGCATCTAAAAATGCAGGATAAGGTTTAAAAAGTGTGATTTTTACATGAGAAGGATTTAAAATTTCCACACTTTTAATGTCTTCAAAATTGACATAAACAGAAGAATTGTTTTTAGGATTTTTAAAGGTTTCTATACTAAATTTCACATCATCAGCACTAAATTTGACTCCATCATGCCATAAAACATCGTCTCTTAAAAAAATATCATAAATAAGCCCATCTTTACTAACATCCCAAGACTTAGCCAAATCAGGTTTTAAACTCATATTTTCATCAAAACGCGTAAGCCCTGAAAATACAAGATTAATCACTGCATCATGATCCTCACTATAAGCAGGATTTATCCTTGTGATTTCATTTTCAACTGCTATAATAAGCATATCTTTTTGGGTTTTTGCTTCTAAATTTATAAACAATAACAATACAAAAATTAAAAATCTCAACATAAATAAACCTTTTCATTTAATAATTTGTAAAATTATAAAACAAAAAAACTCAACTCGCAAGCCTATACGGGGGATAAAATTATATTTTAGTTATAAATTTCTATTTAAATACTATTTTAATAAATTTCTATCACTATATTATTCAAATTTTTATTTTTTGAAGTTAAATTCATAAACGAAAAATCCATTATAAAGCCTATATTTAGGAGTTTTAAAGTCTTAATTTTAATTGAATAAAATTATTATTTGTATTATAATCGCAATAATTTTTATCACATAAATGTAAGGAGATAACATGGAACAAAATCGTAGAGATTTTTTAAAATGGAGTTCTTTGTTTGGCGGCTTAACCTTAAGCCCTATAAATCTAAGTGCAAATTTATTAAAAACTCCACCATTGATCAGCAAATGGGGCTGGATGTAATGTAAATTGTGGAACAAAATGTCCCGTAAAAGTACATTCTCAAGATGGAATTATTAAATAATCAGTACTGATAATGAAGGTGATGATAGCTTTGATAATCGTCAAGCAAGAGCCTGTATTAGAGGGCGTAGTTCAAGATATAAAGTTTACAACGCAAATCGCCTAAAAAGATCTTTAAAAAGAGTGGGAAAAAGGGGTGAAGGTAAATTTTTATGCCTATTTCTTGGAAACAAGCTTTTGATGAAATTTCTGCCAAAATGCAAGAAATTAAAGAAAAATACGGCAATGAAGCCTTTTATATAAATTATACAACAAGAACAATAATCAATCGCTGTACACAAGGTCCATGGGCTAGACTTTTAAATCTTTATGGTGATTATTTAAATTATCATAATTCTTATTCTACGGCTCAAATTTCAAATGCTATGAATTTTTTCTATGGAGGATCTCCTGCTAGCGATATATACACTTTACGCTCTGCAAAATTAGCTATATTTTTTAGAGCAAATCATGTTGAAACTAGAATGGGAGGTGGTGGAGTAGGCTATGCTTATCAAAAAGCCTTTAGCACCAGGAACCGATGCAGCTTTGATTGCTGTGCTAACTTATGTGATGATAAAAAGATTTACTTGATAGAACTTTTCTTGATAAATACACCATAAGCTTTAGCGAAAATACTCTGCCACAAGATACAACCAAAACTCAAGTTATGAAAGCTATGTTTTAGGACTAAACGATGGAGTAGAAAAAACTCCTGATTGGGCTAGCAAGATTATAAACCACATAGTTCAACTTGCAAGAGAAATTACCACCATAAAGCCTTGTTTTTTATTCACAGATGCCATTTATCGCGGAAAAGAAATGGCAGATATTAGCGATGGAGTACGTGGTAAAACACAATTAAAACAAAATATCAAATTTATTTAATACAGCAGGAAATTGCCTTACAAATCAGCACAGCACCATTAAATAAGTGCATGATATTTTAAACGATGAGAATTTGTGTAAGTGTATAGTAGAGATATTAATGTAACTAGAACTCCGTCAAATAACTGCGCAGATTATATCTTACCTGATGCAACTATGCTAGAGCAAGAAGATTTTATAAGACCTAGTGCAGAATATTATAGCAATAAGCCTTATATTATTTATTGTCAAAAAGCTATCGAGCCAGTTGGTGAAAAGTAAAACCTATTTATGAAATGTGTCTTGAACTTGCTAAAGACTTGGCATAGAAAAAGAATTTAGCGAAGGAAGAACGCAAAAAGATTGGCTAAAATACCTTTATGAAGAAAGTATGAAAAAAAATCCACTTTTGCCTAGTTTTGAAGAAATGTGCGAAAAAGGACTTGTAAAATTTGAGCCTGTAAAACCTGTAGTCGCATTACAAAGTTTTATAAAAGATCCCATCAATAATCCTTTAAAAACTCCTAGCGGAAAGATAGAAATTTATAGCACAAAACTCGCACAAATGCAAAAAACTTGGAAATTAAAAGAAGGACAACAAATAATGCCTATTCCTGTTTTTGAAAGCCAAAGAGAAGGGATTTTGGGTCCATTAAAACAAAAGTATCCTTTGCAATTTTTTGGCTATTACTACAAAGGCAGAACGCATTCTAACTTTTGGGAAATTCCACAAATTAGAGAAGCTAATCCACAAAAAATTTGGATAAATACTATAGATGCAGAGTAAAGAAGTATCAAAACAGGCGATGTGGTGCAAGCAAGAAATGACTTAGGAATCATACCAGGTTGTGCAGTAACCCCGCAAGATGCATGGGTAAAATATGAAAATGGCATCGATGTGGGAACTTGTGTGAATTCTTTGGCAAGTATAGTGCCATGCTATTTCTAAAGGAAATGGACAACATTCTATTTTAGTTGAAATTGCAAAAGTTTAAGGAGAAAAAGATAAAATTAGAAGAAAATTCACAATTTGGTTTTATGCTAGATCAAAGCAAATGCGTAGGCTGTAGGACTTGCTCACTTTCTTGCAAGGATTATAAAAATATGCCTGTGGGTTAATTTTCGCCGTGTATTTGAGACTGAAGCGGGAAATTGGACAGCTAAAAAAGATGGAAGTTTTGAGCAAAATGTTTTTGCTTACTACACTTCTATTTCTTGTAATCATTGCTCTAATCCATCTTGTCTTAAAGCTTGTCCAACCGGTGCAACAACGAAAATAAATGGGGCATAGTAGCAATCGATGATAGTATGTGTATAGGCTGCAAAGCTTGTGCTATAGCATTTCATTATGGCGCACCTCAATTTAACCATGAAAGTGGTCATATGAGCAAATGCGATGGGTGTTATGAGAGATTAAAAGAAGGTAAAAATCCAAAGGAATTTGCAATGGTGGTTGCTTTTATCCCTTCATTTTTTCATTTAAATGATATTACACACATTTTTAATGTATTAAATAGAATGGGTGTTTTTTATGCAAACAATGAGTGGCATATAGGCTGGATGAATAATGAAATTTTATTTGTATCTCTTGTATGTGCTTTGGGCTTTTTGCTTTATCTAAAAACTTCAAATTGGGTGTTTTATCTTACGCTAATATGTGGAATTTTAGGACTTTTCTTTATGAGTGGAGCTTATGACTCCATGCAAGAAAGTGTGCCTACTTGGGATTTTAAGATCACTTTGCTTTATTTTTTCGCTAGTACTATATTTTTAGGTGCTATTGTTTATTATTGTTTTTTTTGAAAATAGCGAACATGAAAAAAATGTCGTTTTTTACAGGACTTATGGGCATAGGGCTTTAAGCACTGCTATAGTTTTGCAAACCCTACATGTAGAACAAACTTGGATTATGGGGCTTGTAAACCCTTTTGAACTTTTAGGTGGAGCCTATGATTGGTTTATACCGCTTTCTTTTGCATTCTTAGGACTTGGGATTTTTACTTGGTATTTGCATAATTATTTACATGAAAAATTTAAAAGTAAATTTTTTGCTTATTTTTCCCTACTTTGCACATTTTTAGGGGTATTTACCACCAGAATGCTATTTTATGGACTTATAAATACTAGGACATTCTTAATGCAAAAATTGGCAATAGACATATTTATCAATTTTTTGCAAAATCCACCTAATCATTTTTTGCTAGAAAAACTTAAAAAATAAAAATTCTGGCAAAATTGGTTTTTAAAAAATAATAGCAAATTACAATGCACCGCTTTAAAGCTTTTATCATCTTCAAACGAAGATGATAAATTAATAGCAAGTGATTTTACATCTTTGTTTTTAAGCGATGTTGATTATGTAAAAGCACCGCCTTTTGCTTCTTTTTATCTTGATGAAAATAAAGAAATTTATTCAGATAATTCTGATAAAGTTAAGCAAATTTTTGCGCAAAATAACTTTTTTTCTTTTTTTAATGAAGAACCTGCAGATAGCTTGATAAATGAATTATTATTTATTAGTTTTTTAATCAAAAAACAAGATGATATAACTTTGCAAAAATTCTTAAAAGAAGAATTTTTTACTTGGTTTAACATGTGGAGTTTTGATGTTATCAATAAAGCTAAAACACATTTTTATAAAGCATTAGCAATGTTAATGCAAGACTTTTTCAATCAACTAAATACAAAATTTTAACACAAGTCAATTTTTTTCTCCTTTTTAAGATATAAAATATCTCTTTTACAATAAAAAGGAGAAATTATGACAAAAGAACAAATTCAAATTATCAAAGATTGTGTGCCTATTTTGCAAAAAAATGGAGAGGATTTAACCAAGGAGTTTTATAAAATAATGTTTAATGATTATCCTGAGGTAAAACCTATGTTTAATATGGAAAAACAAATTTCAGGAGAACAACCAAAAGCTTTAGCGATGGCGATTTTAATGGCAGCCAAAAATATAGAAAATTTGGAAAATATGAGAAGCTTTGTTGATAAAGTTGCCATAACTCATGTTAATTTAGGGGTTAAAGAAGAGCATTATCCTATAGTTGGAGCTTGCCTTTTAAAGGCTATTAAAAATCTTTTAAATCCTGATGAAGCCACTCTTAAAGCTTGGGAAGTTGCTTATGGAAAAATTGCTGAATTTTATATCGATATAGAAAAAAAGCTCTATGATAAATAATATAAGCCCATTTTGGGCTTTAATCAAATTTTTCTACTAAATTTTTAGCTAATTCCTTTATATTCTCACCCTTTAATTCGCTGATTTCACCATTTTGAGCCAAGAAAATTCTATCAGCACTATCAAAATATGCATCATCATGTGTGATAGCAAAGATTGTTTTACCTTGCTCTTTTAACAAAGGTAAAAGTTTTTTATAAAAAAATCTTCTAAAAACAGGATCTTGATCAGCCGCCCATTCATCAAGCACTAAAATATCCCTTTCTTCAAGCAAGGCTATAAGCATAGCTAAACGCTTTTTTTGCCCTGTAGAAAGTTTGGTTAAGGTCAGTTCATTATCTTTGACACTTGTTTTATCTTTAAGTTCTAAAAACTCCAACCAAAAAGCAATTTTTTCTTCGCTTGCAAAATTTTCTTTATTTAAGGTTTTAGTAAAAAGATGAAAATCGCTAAAAACAGCAGAAATAAGAGATCTATACTCATCTAACTTTTTATCATCTATAAGCGTATCATCAACATAAATTCCGCCTTTGCTTGGCTTAAAAAGTCCTGTCAAAAGCATACAAAAAGTGGATTTACCACTTCCATTTTTACCTATTAAAAATACCAATTCACCTTTTTTAAGTTCTATATTTACAGGATTTAAGTGAAAATTTTCTTCATAAGCAAATTGAGTATTTCTAAAAGAAATTTTTTTCCATTCGCTAATATAATGTGTTTTTTTAAAACCTTCTATATAATCATCTAATTCCAATTTTGCGATCTTATCCAAAGCGATTTTTGCCAAAAGCAAAGTAGGAAAAGATCCTATCATAGATACTAAAGGGGTTCGTAAAAACAAAATAGAAAGAGCTATAGTTGTAGCATCTGCAACACTTGCCCATTCAAATTTTAAAGCTAAGTAAAACTCTACGCCCACTAAAGCCAAAAGAGTTACATTTGTCCAGTTGTTTGAGAGATTGTTAAAAAGATTGCCTAAAGTACTATTTTTCTTTTTCAATCTTGCATTATTTTCAAATTCATCTTCATAATAAAGCTTGGCTCTATCACGATTGATCAAAAGTTCTTTATGTCCATCTAGTATATTTTGGTAATTATTTTGCAAAGCATCGTCATTTTCCCTTGCCTTTCGAAAATACTGATATACTTTCATCATCAAAAAATTATTAGTAATAAAAATAACCATAATCCATACCACACACAAAGCAAAAATTTGTGGTGAAAGATAACATAAATAAACACTAGTGCATAAAATCAATATACTTGATTGTAAAAAATCAGGCAATCTTAAAAGCCCAAAAGATATATTTCTCACATCACTTCCCAAAGAAGCTAAAATTCTAGCCTTACCTACTTTAGCCACTCTTAACAAAGGGGTGTCTAAGATCTGCTTTACTACGCGCCTTTGCATTTTAAAAATAAAATTTTGTCCAAAAATACTAAGTCCAAGTTCAACTATGGTAGAACTTATAAAAAATATCAAAAGCAAAACAATAAAATAAAAAATAGGAATGTTTTGTGCATTTTTAAGCAAATAATCATTGATAAAAACAAGAGTTAAAACTCCAACAGCACTTGTAATAAAAGAAAAAAGCAAAAAAGAAATCAACTTTAATTTATTTTGCTTAAGTAATTCGATAATAAAAGGCATTTATAAACTCCAAAATATAATTTTAATTATAACATTTTAAGAGTGATTATCAAAATTTTATTTTATCTTTTACTATAAAAACAGCACAAATAGCCAATAACGCTAAAAAATCATATATATACTCATACCATATAAAAATGGATTTTCATTTTTACTCGCGAGTGTATTAAGCCAAAAAACGAGTTGCGGAGTAATACCGCCTGAAATTGCATAAGCAATATTATAAGAAAAAGAAATTTCTGAAAATCTTATTTTAGCTCTAAAAACTTCACTCATTAAAATAGGTGCAAACACATTAATCCCACCTAAAAAACAAACAATCGAATACAAAATACACACCAAAACCAAATTTTTAAGTTCATATAAAGCATAAAAATATAAAAAAGAAAAAAATACAAAAGTTAAAGAAAAGAAAATGCAAATTTTAAATAAACCAAATTTATCTACAAGATAACCCATGAAAGCCCCGCCTAAAGCTATTCCCAAAATTCCTAATATCTGCAAATAACTTCCTTCAACCCCACTTAAATTTAAAATACTAGGCATAAATTTAGGCATCAATAAAACAAGCACAATAACACAACCTGTTAAAACCCAAGTCATCATCATTGATGAAAATAAATTTTTTACAATATCCTTTTCTTTAAATAAATCTTTAAGTGGAAAAGAACTAAGCGATGATTCTTTTTTCATTTGTTTAAAAACAGGAGTTTCTTGCAAAAATCTACGCAAATAAATAGAAATAATCCCAAAAATTCCACCTACAAAAAAAGCAATACGCCATGCATAAGCAGCAATTTCTTCTATACTAAAAAAAGCATTAATGATTAAAATACTATACTTCCTAACAAAATTCCTAAAGCCATAGCTGAATTTAAACAGCTTAAAAAGAAAGCTTTTTGTTTTTCTTGACAATGTTCTCTTACAAAAACCCAAGCTCCAGGCAATTCTCCACCTATAGCTATGCCTTGAAAAATTCTTATAAGTATCAATAAAACAGGAGCTAAAAACCCAAGAGTTTCATAACCTGGAATAAAAGCTAAGACAAAGGTAGGAAGAACCATTAGTAAAATACTTAGCATAAACATATTTTTACGCCCAAATTTATCTCCAAAATGTGCCATAACTATACCACCTAAAGGACGTGCTAAATATCCAGCTGCAAATGCTCCATAAGTATTTAATAAAGCCCAAAATTCACTCATATCTTTAGGGAAAATACATTAGCTATATATTCAGCAAAAAAGACAAAAATAATAAAATCATAAAATTCTAAAGTTCCTCCTAGTGAAGAAAGTCCTAAGATCTTAATTTCCTTTGTTCCAAATTTTGATTTTCTCATTGATTAATTACCTTAAATTTTAAAAACATTGTTTTTATTATACTATAATCATTTCCAAAATATTATCTAAAAAATTTAAGGATAAATATGTTTAATTTTATAACCACCCTTTTTAAAAACCAATCTTTATTTTTTAGAAGAAAAAACCACAAGCAAAAGTTCAGATCAAACCCATATAATCTCGCTTAAACAATCTGATGATGAATTTTTAAATTTATTATTTTCTTTTTTAGTGCCACAAAACAATGAAGATAAGAATTTTATAGAAAAAACTCGCACAAAAATCAAAAGAAATGAGCATAATATTGCTCTGATAAAAAATCCAAATTTTAATGCTTTAATAGACACAGGGTTTTTAGATACTATTGATACATTAAAAGAAAAATTGCATATCCACAAAACCGATTTAAAGATATCACTCATATTATCTTAACACACGCACATCCTGATCATATAGGAGCTTTAATGAGCGAAGAAAATCTTTTTCCAAAAGCTCAAATTTTAATCGATAAAAAAGAATATGATTTTTGGATCAAAAGCGATAGACAAGAAATTAAAAACACCTTGCTTAAACTTAAAAATATAGAATTTATTAACCACTCTAAAGATTTGATCTTTCAAAATTCAGGCATTAAAGCCATACCTGCTTACGGGCATACCCCAGGTCAAAATGTTATCATAATTGATGATAAAATAGTCTTTTGGGAGATTTACTTCATCTTTATGATATACAAATCCCAAAACCTAAAATCGCTATAAAAATTTGATATAGATCAAAATGAGGCTATACAAACAAGGGAAAAACTACTTAAAGAATTTAAAGAAAGAAAACTCAAAGTTATAGGGACTCATGCATCTTTTATTGAACCTGAATTTTTAGATTAATTACTTAAAAATTACTAAAAATTAAGTAAAAATTTTAATAATTTTTGCTAAAATTATAGCCTTTTTATTTCATGAAAGGAGAAAATTTTGGCAAAAGATGATGTAATTGAAATTGATGGCACCGTACTTGAAGCATTGCCTAATGCAAATTTCAAGGTTGAACTTGACAACAAACATGTAATTTTATGTCATATTGCAGGAAAAATGCGTATGCATTATATAAGAATAATGCCAGGTGATAAAGTAAAAGTAGAACTTACACCTTATAGCCTTGATAAAGGGCGTATAACTTTTAGATATAAATAATCTAAGTTATTTAAAAGCTAATTTTAGATAAAATTAGAGTTTTTGCGACAAATTACATCGAACTATATGAAGAAGTATTTTTAAAATCCACCACTTATTTTGAAAATAGTTGGTTATTCATAAAACCTGATGTAGTCGTAAATCAAGTGGAATTCATTCAAGGAGACGCTCATGAAAGTGAGACCATCGGTTAAAAAGATGTGCGACAAGTGCAAAGTAGTTCGCCGTAAAGGCGTGGTTCGCATTATTTGCGAAAATCCAAAACATAAACAAAGACAAGGATAAACATGGCTCGTATTGCAGGTGTGGATTTACCAAAGAAAAAAAGAATTGAGTATGGACTAACCTATATTTATGGTATAGGGCTTTTCACTTCAAGAAAAATTCTAGATAAAGTAGGAATTTCTTATGATAAAAGAGTTCATGAGTTAAGTGAAGATGAAGCAGCAGCTATCCGTAAAGAAATTCAAGAAAACTATATGGTTGAAGGGGACTTGAGAAAACAAGTTGCTATGGATATTAAAGCACTTATGGATTTAGGAAGCTTTAGAGGCTTAAGACACAGAAAAGGCTTACCAGTTCGCGGACAAAAAACAAAAACAAACGCAAGAACTAGAAAAGGTAAGAGAAAAACTGTTGGTGCAAAATCATAAGGATAAATCATGGCAAAAAGAAAAATCGTAAAGAAAAAAGTAGTTAAAAAAAATATAGCAAAAGGTATTGTTTATATCAGTGCGACTTTTAACAATACTATGGTTACAGTAACTGATGAAATGGGAAATGCTATCGCTTGGAGTAGTGCAGGTGGTTTAGGATTTAAAGGTTCTAAAAAATCAACTCCTTATGCAGCACAACAAGCAGTAGAAGACGCTTTAAATAAAGCAAAAGAACACGGAATTAAAGAAGTAGGCATTAAAGTACAAGGACCAGGAAGCGGTAGAGAAACTGCTGTTAAGAGTGTAGGTGCTATGGAAGGAATTAAAGTAACTTTCTTAAAAGATATCACTCCATTAGCTCACAATGGTTGCAGACCGCCTAAGCGTCGTCGTGTCTAAGATATTAAGAAAAATTTAGGAGAATATTATGGCAAGATATAGAGGACCAGTAGAAAAATTAGAAAGACGCTTTGGTGTTAGCTTAGCATTAAAAGGGGAAAGAAGACTAGCTGGCAAAAGTGCACTAGATAAACGCCCTTATGCACCAGGACAACACGGAGCAAGAAAAGGTAAAATTAGTGAGTATGGACTTCAATTAAGAGAAAAACAAAAAGCTAAATTTATGTATGGAGTAAGTGAAAAGCAATTCCGTCGTTTATTTGCTGAAGCAGCAAGAAGAGAAGGAAATACAGGGGTATTACTTATCCAACTTTTAGAACAAAGATTAGACAATGTAGTATATAGAATGGGTTTTGCTACAACACGTCGTTTTGCAAGACAACTTGTAACACATGGACATGTTTTAGTAAATGGTAAAAGAGTGGATATTCCTAGCTTTAGAGTAGAAGCAGGTGCTAAAATCGAAATCATCGAAAAAAGCAAAAACAATCCTCAAATTACAAGAGCTATCGAACTTACAGCACAAACTGGAATCGTTGCTTGGGTTGATGTTGAAAAAGATAAGAGATTTGGAATTTTCACAAGAAAACCTGAGAGAGAAGAAGTTGTCATTCCGGTTGAGGAAAGATTTATCGTTGAGCTTTACTCTAAGTAATAGGGGCTAAATATGAGAAACATTACAACATCTGCTTATACGCCAACAGAATTTACAATAGAAAACATTAGTGATACTGTGGCTAAAATCAGTGCTTGGCCTTTTGAGATCGGCTATGGAATCACCCTAGCCCATCCTTTACGCCGTTTGCTTTACACTAGCACCATAGGATATGCTCCAACTGCAATTCATATTGATGGCGTAGCTCATGAATTTGATAGCATGCGTGGTATGCTTGAAGATGTAGCACTTTTTATCATTAATCTAAAAAAACTACGCTTTAAAATTAAAGGCGAATCAAATAAAGAAATAGTAGAATTTAGCTTTAAAGGCTCAAAAGAAATTTACGGCAAAGATCTAAATAATGATCAAGTAGAAGTAGTAAATAAAGACGCCTATCTAGCAACAATCAACGAAGATGCTGAACTCAAATTCACATTGATTGTTGAAAAAGGTATTGGCTATGTACCAAGCGAAGAAATTAAAGAGCTTTTAAATGATCCTAAATTTATAGCTTTAGATGCTTTCTTTACACCTGTAAGAGAAGCAACCTATGATATTGAAAAAGTTTTATTTGAAGATAATCCTGATTATGAAAAAGTGGTTTTAACCGTAACAACTGATGGACAAATCACTCCAAATGAGGCTTTTCAAAATGCTCTAGAAGCTATGTATAAACAATTATCAGTATTTGATAAAATTACCAATGTTAGAAGCGTAATTAAAAATCAAGCAACAAGCAATGAACTAGAAAATACTAAATTATTGCAAAACATTACAGATTTAAATTTAAGTGCTAGAAGTTATAATTGTCTTGAAAAAGCAGGAGTAGTTTACATAGGTGAGCTTGCTTTGATGAGTGTAAGTGAACTTGCAGGGCTTAAAAATTTAGGTAAAAAATCTCTTGATGAAATTAAAAACATCATGGAAAGCATAGGTTTTCCTGTGGGAACTTCTAAGCTTAGCGATAATAAAGAAATACTTAAAAATAAAATCGCAGAATTAAAAGCACAAAACGAAGGATAAAGAATGAGACATAAACATGGATATAGAAAACTTGGCAGAACTTCATCTCATCGTGCTGCCTTATTAAAAAATTTAACTATAGCTTTAGTAAATAGTGGAAAAATCGAAACTACTCTACCAAAAGCTAAAGAATTAAGAGGTTATGTAGAAAGATTGATTACTAGAGCAAGACTTGGAGATTTTAACGCTCATAAAGCAGTTTTTGCTTCATTACAAGATAAAAACGCTACTAATAAATTAGTGACTGAAATTGCTCCAAAATTCAAAGATCGCAATGGTGGATATACAAGAATCATCAAAACAAGAATTCGCCGTGGTGATGCTGCTGAAATGGCTTTCATCGAATTTGTGGCTTAATCAAATCCTAGCTTTTGCTAGGATTAATACTTCAATTAAATACCCTAAAAATAAAAAGTTTTAAATAATTATTTTAAATAAAATTAAATTTATTTATTTTTCAAAACCCTTGCTAAAAATTCAACTACTTATGCTAATATAAGTTTTTAATTTTTAATTTCAAGGATATGTTATGCAAGAAAACACTCGTTTACGCATTGCGATACAAAAATCAGGTAGACTTTCAAAAGAATCCATAGAGCTTCTTTCAGAATGTGGTGTTAAAATGCATATCCATGAACAAAGTTTGATCGCTTTTTCTACAAATTTACCTATAGATATTTTACGCGTTAGAGATGATGATATCCCTGGGCTTATTTTTGATGGTGTTGTAGATTTAGGTATTATAGGGGAAAATGTTTTAGAAGAAAATGAACTTGAACGCCAGTCTTTAGGAGAAAATCCAAGTTATAAGCTTTTAAAAAAGCTAGATTTTGGATATTGCCGTCTTTCTCTTGCCTTACCTCAAGAAAAAAAATTTCAAAATTTGAAAGATTTTGAAGGCTTAAGGATAGCTACTTCTTATCCACAACTTTTAAAGCGTTTTATGAAAGAAAATGGGATTAATTATAAAAATTGTATGCTTACAGGTTCTGTTGAAGTAGCCCCTAGGGCAAATTTAGCCGATGCAATTTGCGATCTTGTTTCAAGCGGGGCAACTTTACAAGCAAATAATCTTAAAGAAGTTAAAGTCATTTATGAATCTCGTGCTTGTTTGATTCAAAAAGAAAATGCTTTAAGTAAAGAAAAACAAGCTTTAGTAGATAAAATTATGTTGCGTGTAGCAGGAGTAATGCAAGCAAGAGAATCTAAATACATTATGCTTCATGCTCCAAAAGAAAAGCTTGATAAAATTCAAGCCCTACTTCCAGGAGTTGAAAGACCAACCATCTTACCTTTAGCACACGATGAAAAAAATGTAGCTTTACATATGGTAAGTAAAGAAAATCTTTTTTGGGAAACCATGGAGGCTTTAAAAGAAGAAGGTGCGAGTTCGATTTTGGTTCTGCCTATAGAAAAAATGTTAAAGTGAGTAAAAAATGCAAATTTTAGTATATGATAATTTAGATGAAAAACAAAAAGAAGAATCATTAAAACGCCCTGCTATAAGTGCGAAAGATGAAATTTCAAAAATAGTAAGTTCTATCATTAAAGAAGTGCAAGAAAAAGGCGATGAAGCTTTGATAGAACAAGCTTTAAAATTTGATAAGGCTGAAATTTCTAATATTAAAATCACTCAAGAAGAAATTACTCAAGCAAGTAATCGTTTGGATAAAGATTTACAAGACGCTATTTTAGTAGCTTATGAAAATATCAAAAAATTCCACGAAGCCCAAATCCCACATGAAATCGCTCTTGAAACTACAAAAGGCGTTAAATGTGAGGTTTTAACACGCCCTATAGAAAAAGTAGGACTTTACATACCAGGGGGTTTAGCACCTTTGTTTTCAACGGTTTTAATGTTAGCTATCCCTGCAAAAATTGCAAGTTGTGAAAAAATCGTTTTAGCAAGTCCTGCAAAAATCAATGATGCCGTGCTTTTTTGTGCCAAGCTTTGTGGCGTGGATGAAATTTATCAAATGGGCGGTGCAGGAGCTATAGCAGCTTTGGCCTACGGTACGCAAAGTGTTTTAAAGGTGGATAAAATTTTTGGCCCAGGAAATGCCTTTGTAACCGAAGCAAAACGCCAAGTAAGTAGCGATATAAACGGAGCGACTATTGATATGCAAGCAGGACCTAGTGAAGTTTTAGTAATAGCTGATGATTTGGCTAATGAAAAATTTGTAGCTAGTGATTTGCTTTCACAAGCTGAACATGGTGCAGATTCTCAAGTGATTTTGGTGTGTTTAAGTCAAAATTTTGCTAAAAAAACAAGCGATGAAGTCCAAAGTCAATTAGAACTTTTGCCTCGCAAAGAGCTTGCAAGCAAAAGCATTGCTAATTCACGCATTATCATAGCTAAAGATTTAAATCAAGCCTTAGAAATTTCAAATCTTTACGCTCCTGAACATTTGATCATACAAACTCAAAATCCACGAGAACTTTTAAAAGGTGTGAAACACGCAGGATCGGTATTTTTAGGAGCTTATTCTCCAGAGTCTATGGGTGATTATGCAAGTGGAACTAATCATGTTTTACCTACTTATGGACTTACTAAAACGCATTCTAGTTTAGGTTTGGCAGATTTTAGTAAAAGAATGACCGTTCAAGAGCTAAGCAAAGAAGGCTTTCTAGCTTTAGGTAAAAGTGTTGAAATTTTAGCACAAAATGAGCATTTAGATGCACACAAAAATGCAGTAACTTTTCGTTTAGAGAGCTTAAAATGAGTCAAAAAATTCTTTTTATAGATAGAGATGGCACTTTAATAGAGGAGCCAAAAAGCGATTTTCAAATCGATACTCTTGAAAAATTGCGTTTTGAAAAAGATGCTATTCCTACTCTTTTAAAACTAAAAAATTTTGGATTTAAATTTGTCATGGTAAGCAATCAAGATGGTCTTGGAACGCCAAGTTTTCCAAAGGAAAATTTTGAAATCGCTCATGAAAAAATGCTTGATATTTTAAAAAGTTGTGGTATAGAATTTCAAGATATTTTTATTTGTCCGCATTTTGAAAATGAAAATTGTGCTTGTAGAAAACCTAAAACCGCTATGTTAGAAGAATATATCAAACACGAACTTTATAACAAGGAGCAAAGTTTTGTTATAGGAGATCGTGAGAGTGATATGATCTTAGCTTCAAATTTAAGTGTGCGTGGTTTAAGATACGGCGAACTTTCTTGGAAAGAAATAGAAAATGAAATTTTAAGTTCTTTTAGAAGTGCGAGTTATCAAAGAACTACTAAAGAAACAGATATAAAAGTAAAAGTGTGCTTAAATGGGGGCAAGGTTAGCATTAAAACAGGTATTGATTTTTTTGATCACATGTTAGAGCAAATCGCTGTACATGGAGGTATAGGGCTTGAAATTTCTTGCAAAGGGGATTTAGAAATCGATGAGCATCATAGCGTTGAAGATGTAGCCTTAGCACTTGGAGCTTGTATCAAAAAAGCTTTAGGGGATAAAATCGGCATTGCAAGATATGGTTTTGCTTTACCTATGGATGAGTGTTTGGCAAGTTGTGCGATGGATTTTTGCAATCGTCCTCATTTAGTCTATAAAGCCAAATTTAAAAAATCTCATTTAGGAGCTTTAAGCACAGAAATGATCGAACACTTTTTTTATTCTTTAAGCTATGCTATGGGTGTGAGTTTGCATTTAAAAGTTAAAGGTAAAAACGATCACCATAAAGCCGAAGGGCTTTTTAAAGCCTTTGCAAAAGCTTTGAAAATGGCAGTAAAAATAGAAAGTGAAAATTTAGCCAGCTCTAAAGGAGTGATATGAAAATCATCATCATCGATACAGCCTGTGCGAATTTGGCATCTTTGAAATTTTGTTTGGATAGATTAGGTTTTAATGCAACTATCAGTAGGGATTTAAAAGAACTTGAAAGTGCGGATAAGCTTTTTTTACCTGGAGTGGGTACTGCAAAAGAAGCGATGAAAAATTTAGAACAATTTAATCTTATTGATTTTATTAAAAATACCAAAAAACCTTTACTTGGTATTTGTTTAGGTATGCAAATTTTAGGAAATTTTTCCGAAGAATTAAATCAAGAAACCTTAAAACTCATAGATTTTACAACTCAAAAATTTAAAGCTAAAGAAGGCTTTACTTTTCCACATATGGGATGGAATCAAGTTCATAGCTCTCATGCTTTGTTTAAAGGTTTAGAAGGGGCTTATTTTTATTTTGTGCATAGTTATTGTGTAGGACTTGGAGAATACACTATAGCAGATTGTGAGTATTCGCAAAAATTTAGCGCAAGTGTAATGAAAGATAATTTTTACGGGGTGCAATTTCACCCTGAAAGAAGCAGTGAAGCGGGAGAAATTTTAATTTCAAATTTTATTAAGGATATAGGATGACTCAAATCATACCCGCACTCGATCTTATAGATGGCGAAGTGGTGCGTCTTGTAAAAGGGGATTACGAACAAAAAAAAGTATATAAATACAATCCCTTAAAGAAATTTAAAGAATACGAAAAAGCAGGAGCGAAAGAACTTCACCTTGTAGATCTTACAGGCGCAAAAGATCCTAGCAAAAGACAGCTTGTTTTGATAGAAAAATTAGCTAAAGAAGTCAGTGTCAATCTACAAGTAGGTGGAGGCATACGCTCTAAAGAAGAAGTTAAAGCTTTGCTTGATTGTGGAGTAAAAAGAGTAGTGATAGGATCTATGGCGATTAAAGATGTGACTTTATGTCTTGAAATTTTAAAAGAATTTGGTAATGAAGTTATAGTTTTAGCCTTAGATACGATTTTGAAAGAGGATTATGTTGTGGCTGTAAATGCTTGGCAAGAAGCAAGCGATAAGAAGCTTATGGAAGTTTTAGATTTTTATAGCAATAAAGGCTTAAAACACATACTTTGCACAGATATTTCAAAAGATGGCACCATGCAAGGAGTAAATATAAGACTTTACAAACTTATCCATGAAATTTTTCCTAATATTTGCATTCAGGCAAGTGGTGGAGTAGCAAGCTTAAAAGACCTTGAAAACTTAAAAGGAATTTGTAGTGGGGTTATCGTAGGAAAAGCTTTATTAGACGGAGTTTTTAGCGTAGAAGAAGGGATAAGATGCTTACAAAACGCATAATTGCATGTTTAGATGTCAAAGATGGCAGAGTAGTAAAAGGAACACAATTTAAAAACCATAAAGATATGGGAGATATCATAGAGCTTGCTAGGTATTATTCTCAAAATGGTATTGATGAACTTGTTTTTTATGATATTGCTGCAAGCGCTAGAAAAGAACGCATATCAAGAGAATGGGTAAGTGAAGTAGCAAAAAATATCAATATTCCTTTTTGTGTTGCAGGGGGTATTAAAAGCGAAGAAGATGCAGCTGAACTTTTAGCTAATGGGGCAGATAAAATTTCTATCAATTCTCCTGCTTTAAATGATCCAAGCCTAATCACACGCCTTGCTAAAAGCTTTGGCGTGCAATGCGTAGTAGTAGGGATTGATAGTTTCAAAGATGAAAATGGAAATTTAAAAGTATTTCAATACACAGGCGATGAAAAAACAAGCAAACATAGTGGAAAAAGCACTTTAGAATGGGTTAAAGAAGTACAAGATCTAGGTGCAGGCGAAATTGTTTTAAATATGATGAATCAAGATGGCGTTAAAAATGGCTATGATTTAGAACAATTAGAAGCTGTATATAAAATTTGCAAAGTACCTTTGATCGCAAGCGGGGGAGCGGGAAAAATGGAGCATTTTTTAGAAGCTTTTAAACTAGGTATAGATGGGGCTTTAGCTGCTTCTGTTTTTCATCAAAAACTTATAGACATTAAAGAATTAAAAATTTATCTTAAAAATCAAGGTTTAAGTATAAGGATATAATATGCAAAATTTCAAAGAACTTAATGAAAAAATTGCTTGGCAAAAAGTGGATCATCTTTTACCTGTCATCATCCAAGATGCAAAAACTTGTGAAGTTTTAATGCTAGGTTTTATGAATAATGAAGCCTTAGAAAAAAGCTTAGAAAGTGGTAAAGTAGTCTTTTTTTCACGCACAAAACAGCGTCTTTGGATGAAGGGTGAAGAAAGTGGAAATTTCTTAAATATCGTAGATTTAAGCTTAGATTGTGATAATGACACGCTTTTAATTTTAGCAAATCCTGTAGGACCTACTTGTCATACGGGCGATATTTCTTGTTTTGAAAAAATTTCTAAAAATGCGGATTTTGTTTTTCTAGCCAGACTTGAAAAGCTTATCAATTCACGCAAAAATGCCGATGAAAATACTTCTTATACAGCAAAACTTTTCAAAAGTGGTACAAAACGCATCGCACAAAAAGTTGGTGAAGAAGGCGTAGAAACAGCTTTGGCAGCGACAGTAAAAGATAAAGAAGAGCTTATTTGTGAAGCAGCGGATTTAATGTATCATTTAAGTGTTTTACTTGCAGATGCAAATCTTAGCTTCTCAGATGTGATTTCAAAGTTAAAAGAAAGGCATAAAGCTTAAAGCTTTATGTAAATAAATTTATATCAATGCAAGGCTTCGTTAAGTTTGACTGCTTTTTTATTTAAAGCTACTATCATAGCACCACTTATAGAATCTTGACGGAAATGTAACCCATTTAAACCTTTAAGCTCTAAGCCTTTGTAAATTTCTTTATCAAAAGAAAAATAAGGATTAAGTTTGGCAAGTTCCTCAGCATCTTTGAGTAAAAATTTCGTTCCCTCTAGCACCGCAATACCTGCATCAACTATACAATTATCCCCTAAAGGAATTCCTGTCACTGAATTAGCCCCTAAAAGACAAGCCTTACCTACACTTATAGCATTGCCACTTGTTCCACTTAAAACACCTAAAATCGAAGCTCCGCCACCTACATCAGAACCTTCTCCTACTATAGCACTTGAACTAATACGCCCTTCAACCATACAAGCTCCTGTTGTACCTGCATTAAAATTCACATAACTTGCCCCTGGCATGATGGTTGTTCCTGCTGCTAAAGACGCACCCATTCTTACTTTAGAACTTTCTAAAATTCTTGTATTATCCTCAGGGATAATATGTGCTAAAAATCTTGGGAATTTATCAACAAAATCGATTTTTGGATATTGATTGCTCATTTTTAAACGCATTTCATTTGCTCTTAAATACTCAAGCTCGATAGGTTTATCATCGCTCCAAGCTACATTGCTTAAAAGTCCAAAAGCTCCATTTAGATTGATACTTCTTAAAGGCACTTTTTTAGTAGAAAGCAAATAAAGTTTTAGATAAACACTTTCTACACTTAAAGGTTCTTTATCCTCAAAAAGACAAACAAAAGCAAATTCATCGTCTTTAAATTTATCTTTGATAATCTTTAATAAATCAATATTTTGATGCCCTTCTTCTTCTAAAAAAGGTTTAAAACAAGAAAGTGCAAAATCAATATCTTCTAATTTCAAAGTTTGCACAAACTCACTCGCATTAAAATCAATCTCCACACCCCTTTGCATAAAAGCTTCAAGCATGATTGCTGCTGAGCCAAAATTTTGCTCATAATTAATCAAAGCAAAACTTGCTTGCAAGATTTTATTTTTATTTAGCTGTCCTCTATCAAGCCTTGCTATACCAAAAGCTTTAGGTTTTTTATAGCCGCTTTTTTGCTCGATTTGTTTGATTAAATGTAAAAAATCTTCTTTAGTATTAATCATTTTCTTTTCCTTATCCACTTAATTTTTAATGCGAACACGCACTTTTTCCATTCATCACAGGTTGTATAGCAGAATTATCCGCACCACCTTCATTGTTAATCTTTTCTATAAAGCTCCAAATTTTTTCAGCCGCCATTAAATAACGCTTTGAACTCACACTTTCAGGGTGATAAAAACTCACAGGCTTGCCTTCATCTCCACCTTCTCTTACTATCATTTCTATAGGAATTTGTGCTAAAACTTCACTTTTATAAGCTTTTGCCATATCCTCAGCTGTTCCTTTACCAAAAATATCATACTCTTTACCATTATCAGGACATAAAAATCCACTCATATTTTCAATCACACCCGCTATAGGAATGTGAAGTTTATTAAACATATCTAAAGCTCTTTTACTATCGTCTAAAGATACGGTTTGAGGTGTGCTTACGCAAACTCCTGCAGTAATAGGAATACTTTGTGCAGAAGTAATTTGCGCATCACCTGTTCCTGGAGGCATATCTAAAAACAATACATCAAGTTCAGGCCAAATCACATCAGCTAAAAGTTGCTCGATTGCTTTCATAATCATAGCTCCACGCCACATAAGACCTTGACCCTCTTCAATCAAAACCCCCATACTCATCATATAAACACCATGAGTTAAAATAGGCTTTAATCTCTGCCCTACTACTTCAGGCTGAGTTTTGGTTTCACCTAGCATTCTTGGAATATTTGGCCCATAAATATCCGCGTCTAAAATCCCCACTCTTTTTCCCATTTTAGCCATGGAAATTGCTAAATTTACTGTAGTTGTAGATTTACCCACACCACCTTTTCCACTTGAAACCATGATGAAATTTTTTACTTGTGGAGCGATATTTTTTCCACTTCTTGAATTACTTTTTTCTTCAGGAATTTTTGGAGTAATGATATTAAGTTCAATACTTTTTAAAGCCAAACTCGATAAAGCTTCAGTAGCATTTTTACGAATTTCATTAACTACTTCAGGATTTGCTGAAACGATTTCTATATCAATGAATACACCATCATCTTGAATTTTAATATCTTTTACAAAGTTAAAACTCACTATATCCTTTTCAAAACCAGGATATTTTACAGTTTTTAATTTCTCTAAAATTTGTTCTTTCATATTTTTTCCTTGTCTTTTAAAAAAATCAATTTTACTAATAAAATGATAAAATTTAGCTTTTTATAAGTGTATAATATGGTAACATTATAAAAACCAACAATATTAAAAAGAGGAATGAAAAAATGAGTGAAATTAGCCTCATTATGTTAGCAGCTGGAAATTCTACTCGTTTTAACACAAAGGTAAAAAAACAATTTTTACGACTTGGAAATGACCCTCTTTGGCTTTATGCAACAAAAAATTTAAGCTCTTTTTATCCTTTTAAAAAAATAGTTGTTACCTCTAGTAATATCGTTTATATGAAAAAATTTACTAAAAACTATGAATTCATAGAAGGTGGTGATACCAGAGCAGAATCCTTAAAAAAAGCCTTAGAGCTCATAGATAGCGAATTTGTTATGGTAAGTGATGTAGCAAGGGTATTGGTGAGCAAAAATTTGTTTGATCGTTTGATTGAAAATTTAGATAAAGCAGATTGTATTACCCCTGCTTTAAAAGTTGCAGATACAACGCTTTTTGACAATGAAGCCTTACAAAGAGAAAAAATCAAACTCATTCAAACCCCGCAAATTTCTAAAACCAAATTGCTTAAAAAAGCCTTGGATCAAAACCTAGAATTTACAGATGATAGCACAGCTATAGCTGCAATGGGTGGAAAAATTTGGTTTGTTGAAGGTGAAGAAAATGCAAGAAAACTAACCTTTAAAGAAGATCTTAAAAAGCTTGATTTACCTAAACCTAGCTTTGAAATTTTTACTGGCAATGGTTTTGATGTGCATGAATTTGGAGAGAATCGCCCTTTGCTTTTAGCAGGAGTGCAAATTCATCCTATTATGGGGCTTAAAGCACACAGCGATGGAGATGTTTTAGCTCACTCTTTAACCGATGCGATTTTAGGTGCTGCAGGACTTGGAGATATAGGAGAGCTTTATCCTGATACTGATATGAAATTTAAAAATGCCAACTCCATGGAGCTTTTAAAACAGGCTTATGATAGAGTCAGAGAAATAGGTTTTGAACTCATTAATATAGACATTTGCGTCATGGCACAAAGCCCTAAACTTAAAGACTTTAAACAAGCTATGCAAAGCAATATAGCTCATACTTTAGATTTAGATGAATTTAGAATCAATGTTAAAGCCACAACAACGGAAAAATTGGGTTTTATTGGAAGAAAAGAAGGTATGGCGGTGCTTAGTAGTGTAAATTTAAAATATTTTGATTGGACAAGATTATGAAAGTTTTAATTATTGAAAATGAAATTTATCTAGCGCAAAGCATTAGCATTAAACTAAGTGATGCTGGATATAGCTGTGAAATTATAAACTCGTTTGATGAATACAATGGTGCAAAATACTATGATATTGTACTGCTTTCTACAAATACTAATAATTTTCTAAAAGCCGTAGGTCAGTTTAAGCATAGTATTATTATTTTGCTTATTTCTTATATAAGCACAGATACAGTTTCAAATCCTTTGAAATTAGGTGCTAGTGATTATATTCAAAAACCCTTTATGATAGAAGAGCTGATTAGAAAAATAAAGCATTATCAAGATTTTAGAAAACTTTCAATCCTTAATAAAGCTTATCAAAGCTATATCAAATCAAGATTAGAAACAATCAAAATTCCAGAGTATAATTATAAAAAATTAAAACTTCCATTGATATTAAAATCCAACAAGCAAAGCAGTGCTGATGCTTTTGTTTTTAATTATGTAAATGAATGTGACATTACTCTTTCTTTTATTGATTTAACATCTACAAATTCAGTTGAAAAAGTTATGAAACTTCCCACAGAAAACAATCTCTTATTTTTGAGTAATTTTCAAGCATTAAAAGCAGCAGAAAAGGAAAAACTCCTAGATTTTATACAAAACAAAAATGTTATTTTGCATACCAATTCAAATACAGATGATTTAAAAATAAACTGCATTAATTTAAATGATAATGAAAAAATTATCAATAGCAATGAAATTTTAACCATAGATGAGTATGTAAAATATGTTATTATAAACTACCAAAATATATTTCCTGATACTGATCTTTCAAAAAAATTAGGCATTTCACGTAAATCTTTATGGGAAAAAAGGAAGAAATATGAAATCAGCAAGAAAAAATAAAAACATTACCATAGATCAAAATGAATTTGGCATCTTATCACTTATTAAAGAAGGTTTGCTAGGTACTTGCACTCATTTAATGAATGAAAAAGAAGTCAATGAAATCATTAAATCAGGAAAATTTAAAGGAGAAAGTTTTCCCTATCCCTTAAGCTTTGCACCAAAAAATGCTGAAGAAGCACTAAATGATATAAAATCTGGCGATAGAATCGATCTCATACTAGATGAAAAAGTAGTAGGACATATAGATTTTAAAAGCCAATTTAAAAATAATAAAAAATTTTCTGATATTTTCAATCCCAACACTTGCTCTCTAAAAGACATAGGAACAACTTGCATAAGTGGAAAAATAGAAATTTACAATTCTCAAATTAAAAAAATAAAAGAAAATTTTCAACAAATCAAAAACAATCTTAATGCACAAAAAATTACCGCTATAGTTTCAAGTTTTGATCCTTTGCATCGTGCCCATGAAAGAATGTTTCGTTGGACTATTGATAAAGCAGATTTAGTTGTAATTTTTCTTGTAGAATCTTTTGATACAAATGGGTTTGAATTCGAACTTAAAGAAGCTTATTTGAAAAAATTTATTCAAAACTATCTTCCACCGGATAGAATTTTCATTTTTCCATTAAAAAATATTAATATTTTTCACGCTCATTTAAATCCTGGCCTAGAAAGCATTATCGCAAAAAGTCTAGGTTGTACCAAACTAGTAGTAGGACAAAATCATACAGGACTTGGAATGTTTTATGATGATAATCAACCAAAAACCATACTTGATGATTTTTCCAAAGACTATGGCATAGAAGTGATTGTTTTGCCTGAATTTGTATTTTGCGATCAATGTCGCATGATTGTTAGCACAAGATCTTGTCCTCATGGTTGTCATCACCATTTGCACTATAATTCTCAGTCTTTAAAAGATTTGTTAAGAGCGGGCATCATTCCTCCAGCAATTTTCATGCGTAAGGAAGTATCTAGTGTTATTTTAACTTCTCTTTTTCCAAATAGATTAAAAAATATGCAAAAAATTTATAATGAGCTTTTTCCAACTGATGGAATTTTAGAATACAAAAATGATGAAGAATTTTATCAAAAACTTTTAGAAATTCATCAAATGTCTTATATGGTGTAACAAAATGCAAAAATTATTTTTAACTTTTTTTTATTCAGGTTCTATAAAAAAGGCAAGTGGGACTTTTGGTACTATCGCTGCTTTAATACCTGCTTTTTTTATACTTAAATATCTCGGGATTAATACTTTGTTTTTACTAAGTATTTTAATTTTTGTTGCAAGTATTCGTGTTATAGATGATTATGAAAAAAAAACAGGAATTCACGATGACAAACACATAGTTATCGATGAAGTTGCTGGGGTTTTTCTTGCTTGTGCTATTGCAGCAAGTGTTGAAAACTCGATAGTCAATTTTGTTTTGGCTTTTGTTTTATTTAGACTCTTTGACATTACAAAACCTTCTATTATTGGCAAGATAGATAAAAAAGTCAAAGGCGGACTAGGTGTAATGCTTGATGATATGCTAGCAGGATTGTTTGCTGGACTTTTAAGTGCGGTAATTTACGGATTTTTACTTAAATTTAATTTAGTTTTTTGGGATATAAATTTAAAAGATTTATTTTGAAATTTTGCTTAAATTAATTAAATTTTAAATTTTATTCTTATATAATTTAGTCTTTAATTTCAAAAAAGGAAAATATAAATGGCAAACCATAAATCTGCTGAAAAAAGAGCAAGACAAACTATTAAAAAAACAGAAAGAAATAGATTCTATAGAACAAGACTTAAAAATATAACTAAAGCCGTAAGAGAAGCTGCAGCAAATGGAGATAAAAATGCTGCTAATGAAGCTTTAAAAGTAGCCAATAAAAGCATTCATGCTATGGTAAGTCGCGGTTTCATTAAAAAACAAACTGCTTCTCGCCGTGTAAGCCGCTTAGCCCTTTTAGTAAATAAAATCGCATAATTTTCTATATAGTTTTTAATGTTAGCTAGCAAACTAGATCCTTTTTTAAAACGCTTTGAAGAGTTAAATTCTCTTCTTAGCAGCTCTGATATACTCAACGATATCAGTAAAATGACTACACTCTCTAAAGAACAAAAAAATTTAGAACCTATCGTTTTAAAAGCTAAAGAGTATTTAAAAACTTTAGACAATATAGAAGAAAATAAAGCTTTGCTAAACGATCCAGAACTTGGGGAACTTGCGAAAGAAGAACTAAAAATTTTAGAAGAATTAAAACCAAAACTTGAAGAAGAGATTAAAATTTTACTTCTTCCTAAGGATCCCAATGATGAAAGAAATATTTTTCTTGAAATTCGCGCAGGCACAGGTGGCGATGAGGCATCTTTATTTGTAGGAGATCTTGTAAAAGCTTATGCAAGATATGCTGAAAATCGCGGCTATAAACTTGAGATTGTAAGCTCTAGTGAAGGAAGTGTAGGTGGATTTAAAGAAATCATCATGCTTGTTAAAGGAACAGGGGCTTATTCAAGACTTAAATATGAAGGTGGAACGCACCGTGTTCAAAGAGTTCCTCAAACAGAATCTCAAGGACGTGTGCATACTTCTGCTATCACCGTGGCAGTAATGCCAGAAGTTGATGATATAGAAATCGAAATCAATCCAAACGATCTTAAAGTTGATGTGATGCGTTCTTCTGGACATGGTGGACAAAGTGTAAATACTACTGATTCGGCTGTTCGTATCACTCATATCCCTACAGGTATAGTTGTAGTCAATCAAGATGGAAAAAGCCAACACAAAAATAAAGAAAGTGCGATGAAAGTCCTAAAAGTAAGGCTTTATGAAATGCAAGAGAGTGAAAGACTAGCAAAAGAAAGCGAAGCAAGAAAATCACAAGTAGGAAGCGGAGATAGAAGCGAACGCATTCGCACTTACAATTTTCCACAAAATCGTATCAGCGATCATAGAATAAATCTTACTTTATATCGCTTAGATGCCATTATGCAAGATGGGCTTTTTGATGAAATCATAGAACCTTTAATCACTCATCATCAAGCCCAAGCTTTACAAGAACAAAATTTATAAGATTTTATACAAATTAATGCTTATGTGGGAATTTATGTGGATTTCCACTAGCACCTACATGTGCAACATTTCCATTTTCTATATCATAAGCTTGACCAAAACCTTTTACAAAGCGTCCTTTTTTAAATTCAAGCTTTACTAGATGAAAATCAAGCATCTTGCGTATAGTTTTAATGCCTCCTTCTCCTCCGGTTTGTTTTTCAAACTCATCATAAATTTGATCAAATCTTTCACCTCTCTCTAAAAAGCTTGCATTTACTCTATAGCGCAATCTTTTGCGAAGTATCACAGAAGCAGCTTTACTCTCATCCTCTAAAAACATTATTTCCATATTGTTTGGATTTACTTTGATGTTGTTAAAATGTTCACTTACTTCACTTATATAAATATAATTTCCCCATTGTGTGCTTACAAAAGGTGCATACGAGCAAACAACTTCTCCATTTGTATTTAAAGTTGCCAAAGCTACAGAATTAAAACTTAGCATAAATTCATTTAATTCTTTTTCTACGCCACTAAAATTTTGCTCGCTCTTTGCACTCATGCAAAGGGATATTATAGCATCTTTAATCGTGTTTTCATCGGCTTTTTTAGGAAATTCCACTCGTAAATTTTCTTTATCATTGTAAACAAGATCTAAGCCATTAAAATCAACACTTTTTAGAAAAACATCTTGTACTTGCTCAATACCACCAAATTTTTTACAAAGATCGACTAAATTTGATTTATGATGATCATTCATATGAGAAATAATGCTTTCAAAATTCATTTTTATCCTTTCTTGATTTTAAAATAAAATATTAAAAAAAATGGTATCAATTATCAAATTAAAAAGCACTTAAAATATATAAATTATCTATTTTAACAAAAATTTATACTAGATTAAGTTAATAAAGGATAAATTTATTTCTAAATTATTATGATATAAATTATCATTATTTATTTTATTTAAGGAGTAAAATTTGCACCCAAATAAAAAAGCTTTTAAATTATCTTTATTTGCATTATTGCTAATAACTAATTTAAATGCACAAGAATCAAATAAAGCTATCAATCTACAAAAAGTTGTTGTTAGTACAACAGGTTTTGAACAAGATGCGGATTCAAATTTACGCAATGTAATCAGCATAGAAGGCAAAGATCTACAAAATAAAGGTTATGTTTCCTTAGAACAAGCCTTAGAAAGAATTTCAGGCATTAGTTTTGTAAATTTTGGACTTGGACGCAATATAGATATGCGTGGACAAGGAAATAAATCCAATATAGCTGTAAAAGTTATGATCGATGGGCGTGCTATTAATGTTCTTGATAATTCCCATGGTGTAACCCCACTAGATAGTATCAATTTAGATAATGTAGAACGCATAGAAATCATACCTGGGGGTGGATCTGTGCTTTATGGAAGTGGTACTAGAGGTGGCGTGATTAATATCATTACAAAAAAACAAAAATCAGATGCTTTTGCTATAAATTTAAAAAGCAGTGCTTATGATCATGGTGGACTAGGTGGAAATTTAGGTATCAATGGTGCCAAACAAATAAATGAAAATTTAGCTTTTAGCTTTGATATACAAAGTTTTAACCTTGATGGATATCAAGAAGGTTATAATGAAAAAGGTTATTTTATCAACACAAAAACCTATATTGATATTAATGATAATAGCGATTTAACTTTGGGTTATAATTATTTTAAAAGCAAAAATACCAGCAGTGGCTATCTAACAAAAGCACAAGCTCAAAGCAATCCAACTCAAAAAGGTAAGAGTGATAATATCACACAAATCAATCGCCCTGAAATTTCTTTGGATTATCATTACTATTTTGATGATATATGGGAATTTAACCTAGAAACTTTTTGGCAAAATCAAAAGATCAATTATCTAAAAGATGAAATTTCTATGAAGGGAACTACAGCTTATCAAAATGGAAGTGGTTTTGAAGACACACTTACAGGAATAAGTTTAAAAAACAAGCTAAATTATGCAAATAATTCTTATTTTATTTTTGGTTATGAATTTACAAACCATGATGCAAAAAGAACAAGCATTATTCATTATGATGTAAATGCCGGCAAATTTCAAATGAGTCACACCATGACAACGCTTATGGATATGACTAAACAAAGCCATTCTATTTTCGCTCTTGATTCTCATGAATTTAATGATATTTTTAGTATTTCAGGTGGAGCAAGATATGAATATAGTCTTTATGACACAAATAGAAATTACACTAGCAATATGGTTATATCAAACATTCCTAAACCAAGCACTCCAGAACTTTTTTCAACCGATGATACAAGTCATAACTTCGCCTTTGAAATCACTCCAAATTTTAAATACTCAGACACAGGAAAGCTTTATATCAAATACGAAAGAGGTTTTGTCTCTCCAAGTCCAGCACAATTTGTCAACAAGGATAAAAATTCACAAAAGTATTATTCTGCAAATTTAAATCCTGAGATCTTTGATACCTTTGAACTAGGTATTGATGATTTTTGGTGGGATTTTTACGGCTTTAATCTAACTTTATTTTACACCCTAAGCAAAGATGAAATTTCTTATCTTGGAAACCCTCATTCTACTAGTGGATCTTGGTGGAAATATTATAATATAGATCAAACTCGCCGTTTAGGAGTAGAATTAAGCCTGAGTCAAAATTTTTTAGATGATGATTTAATCTTTAGAGAAAGTCTAACTTATCTTGATGCTAAAATTTCTAAAGGTGTTAATGACGGCATGAGAATTCCTTATGTTTCAAAAATCAAAGCCACAGCTGGGCTTGAATACGCTTGGAATAAAAATTTCTCAAATTTTATTGATTTAACCTATTTTTCTAGAGCAAAAGATGGTGGAACTATAGATGAAAATACAGGAAAAATGTCTAAAAATTCTTGGATAAGGGATTATTTTTTAACAGATATTGGCATGAAATATAATTATAAAAAATTACAAATTTTAGCAGGAATTCGCAATCTTTTCGATAAAAGATACTACACCTATCAAGACAGTATAAATGATCAATACCTAGTTGGAAATGGCAGAAACTACTATGTTGAATTTAAATACGCATTCTAAAATTTTAGTGATTATAGGGCTTTTGGTAGCTTATATAATCGCTTCTTTTACAGCACTTTGCTTAGGAGATGAGAATTTAAATCCAAAAGAGCTTTTTTCATATATCTTTAGCCAAGATGAAATTTTAAGACAAATCATCATAGATGGACGCTTACCACGCATTATAATGGCGATTTTAATCGGTATGCTTTTAGCTAGTAGTGGGGCTATCACTCAAAATGTATTTTCAAATCCTATAGCCGATCCTTATATCATAGGTATAGCTTCTGCGGCAACCTTTGGAGCGGTTTTGGCGTATTTGTTAAAATTGAATGATTATTATTATGGAATTTTAGGTTTTGTTTGCTCTGCCTTTTTTGCCCTAGGAGTTTTTAAAATTTCTTCTAGAACTTCTATAGCAACTTTACTCATTATCGGCATAGCAGCTTCATCTTTTTTAGGGGCTTTTACTTCTTTTTTCACTTATCTTATAGGCGAGGATTCTTTTAAAATAGTCGCTTGGCTTATGGGAAATATAGGCAATGCTTCTTGGTTTCGTGTGGGAATTTTAATCTTGCCTTTAATTTTTTGTTTGTTTTATTTTTACGCTCATAAAAACGAATTAAACATACTTTTAAGCGGAGATGATGAAGCTAGAAATCTAGGGGTAAATGCTCAAAAATTAAAGATAAATTTACTCATTGTCTCATCTTTGGCTGTATCTTTTGCGGTTGCTTTTAGCGGACTTATAGGCTTTGTTGGACTAATCATTCCTCATACCATAAGACTTTTGCTTAAAAATTATGATAATGCCTTAGTTATCCCTTTATGTACAGCATTTGGAGGATTATTTTTACTTATTTGTGATACTTTAGCAAGAACTCTTTTAGCTCCTGTGCAAATTCCGATTGGAATTTTAACTGCATTTTTTGGAGCTCCTATTTTTTTATACTTAGCTTTAAGCGCTAGGAGATTTTTATAATGCTAAAAATACATGATTTAAGCTTTGCTTATCACCAAAAAGATTTACTAAAAAACATTCATTTAGAACTTAAAAATCAGGCTTTTATAGGAATTTTAGGGCCAAATGGCTCAGGTAAAAGCACTCTTTTAAAACTTATACTTAAAAATTTAAGTCCAAATAAAGGAGAAATAAGTCTTTTTAATACAAATATCAAAGATTTCTCTCTTAAAGAATTTGCCAAAATTTGCGGCTTTGTGCCTCAAAAATCAGAATTAAACACCCCTTTAAAAGTCATCGATGTGCTTTTAATGAGCAAATATGCGAATTTAAAACACGCTTTTAGTTCTTATTCTAAAGAAGATATTTTAGAAATTAAAGAATTTGCTAAGGATTTAAGACTTGAAAAATTTCTAGAAAGAAGCATACTTTCTTTAAGTGGTGGTGAATTTCAAAGAATGCTTTTAGCAAGAGCTTTGCTTAAAAAGCCAAAAATTCTTTTTTTAGATGAACCTACTTCAGCCCTTGATTTAAACTATGCTATAGAGCTTTTAAGCCTTTGCGAAAAACTAGTTAAAGAAAAAAATATAGCCGTTGTTGCTATCTTGCATGATTTAAATTTAGCTTCTATGTTCTGCGATAAAATCCTTTTTTTAAAAGAAGGGGAAATAAAGTATTTTGGAACGAGTAAAGAGCTTTTTACTCAAGAAATTTTAAAAGAAATTTATGATTTAAACTGCGAGATTATTTATAAAAATTCTAAACCTTATATTTTAGCTTTAAAGGAGAAAAAATGAAAAAAATTTTAATTATTATGAGTTTGTTTTTAATCACACTAAATGCAAAAGAACGCCTTGTAGTGCTTGATCCTGCAAGCATAGAAACCCTTTTTATGCTTAAGGCTGAAGATCAAATCGTAGGCATTGCCACTTTACAACACTCAAATATCTATCCTAAAGATCAAACCTCAAAACTTACAAGTGTAGGCACTTTTTCAAATCCTTCACTTGAAAAAATAGTAGCACTAAAACCAAGTTTGGTGATTTTAAGCTCTTATTCTTTAAATTTAGAAGAAGGACTTAAAAATTTTGGTATCAAAAGTATCAATTTAAAAGCCGAGCGTTTAGAAGATATAACAAAAAATATCACAACCTTGGGCCAAATCACCAAAAAAGAAAAAGAAGCGGAGCTTTTAGAACAAGAATTTGCTCAAAATTTAAAAAAATTAAGCGATAAACCCTTAAATAAAAGTGCGATTTATCTTTATTCTAGCAACCCTTTAATGGCCTTTAATGATAATTCTTTAATAGCTGATATTTTAAGACTCATAGGGATTAAAAATTTAAGTCCGCAAAGTCAAATTTCAAGACCTGTTATATCAGCAGAATATATACTGAAACAAAATCCAGACATACTCATTCTTGGAATGAATGCCAAAAACAATCTTTTAGATACAAATGCTTTATTGAAAAATACCAAAGCAGTTAAAACAGGAAGTATTTATTTTAACAAAGATACACATATATTATTACGCCTTAGTCCTAAGATAATAGACAGAATTCAAGAATTTAAAACAAAACTTCAAAATAATAATTTTTAATCACCCAATCTTGCTTTAAAAAATTCGCAAGTTTGACAAAGTTTTTCTATGCGTTTATCTTCTTCAAAAGCTTTTTTCATCATCTTTATACGCGGTGATTTAAAAAGCTTATCAAAGTTATTTTCAAAAACATTTCCCAAGTTAATATCTGCTTTAGTATCCAAACAGCAAGGCACTAAACTTCCATCACTTAAAATCCCAATTTGCTCTTTTAAAGCATGGCATTTTCCTTTTTTATAAAGGGGTTCATCTTTTAAATTTGGCCATTTAAAAAGTTTATTTTGATGAAGCAAAATATGTCTTTGCAAGCGATTTTTACTTAAGTTTGTATCGATCTTAACTTCAAATTCTTTAGCTAAAAACTCATAAATTTTTAAATTTGACTTAGGTGCTTTAAAATTAGCATCTAAATTCCAAAGTCTTAGATTGATAAAAGAAAGGCTTTTTTGCTCTAAATGCTTTTTGCAAAGTTCTAAAATAGGCTTAAAATACTGTTCTAAAGAAATTTTGCTTTGACTTAAAAAAGACATTAAAGAAATATTGATTTGATGGATATTCTCATACCCTAACAATAAAGCTTGATTTTTAGAATTTAGATAAAAGCCACTTGTAGTGACTTCAAGTTTCATAGCTTCACCTTTTGCAATTTTTATATAATTTTCCAAATTAGGTAAAAGCAAAGGATCACCCAAAAGATGAAAAGTAAAAAGCTCAGCTTTATTAGAAATTTCATAAGCTAAGTTTTGAAATTTTTCTTCACTCATTACCCCGCGAATTCCTTTTCGAGAAGGACAAAAATCGCATTTTAAACCACAAATATCACTTAATTCTATATATATTTTTTTAAATTTCATTATATTTCCTAGAGTAAACATTTTACCAAAATTTATGAAATTTATTAAAATATGTAACATTTTTATCGATATTTTTATCTTTTTTATTTCTCTTCTTTATTTTTAAATATATTAAACAAAAATCACACTATACTTAAATAAAAATCTAAAATTAAGGAAGGGTTTACGCAAGAGCTTGCTCGCGCGAAAAAAATTCGCTCTATTATTGCTGCAAGTAGTGGAAATTTAGTAGAGTGGTTTGATTTTTATATCTATGCTTTTACAGCAACTTATTTTGCTCATACTTTTTCAACTTCAGATAATCCTGTTATCCAGCAAATCAATGCCTTTGGGGTTTTTGCAGCAGGATTTTTTATGCGTCCTATAGGCTCTTGGCTTTTTGGCTCTTTAGCTGATAAAGTAGGTCGTAAGAAATCTATGGTTATATCAGTGGTTTTAATGGCTTTGGGCTCTTTTATGATAGCAGCCTTGCCAAGCAAAGATACAGTGGGCGATCTTGCTATTATCTTACTTTTAGTAGCAAGACTCATTCAAGGCCTTAGTGTAGGTGGGGAATATGGCATAGCAGCTACTTATCTTTCAGAACTTGCTACAGAAGGAAAACGCGGTTTTTACTCATCTTTTCAGTATGTAACCCTAATAGGTGGTCAACTTTTGGCCGTTGCAAGCATTAGCATAATGTTTTTATTTTTTAGCATTGATGATATGAAAGATTATGCTTGGAGAATACTTTTTGTAATAGGCGGAATTTTAGCACTAGGCTCGCTTTTTGTAAGAAAAATGATGAATGAAAGTGCTACAAAACTTCACCAGCATGAAGATCGTGGTACTTTAAAAGCATTATGCAAATCTTGGAAACCTTTTTTAATGGTGCTTGGGGTTACTTCTGGAGGTTCTTTAGCTTTTTATACTATTACAACTTATACTAAAACTTTTATGGAAAATACGGGTATGGATAAAATGCTTGTTAATAATCTTTTCTTAGGTGCTTTATTTATACTAATGATCATTCAACCTCTTTTTGGATATATAGGAGATAAAATAGGTCACAAACGATCTTTAATTGTATTTTATATTTTGGCATTGGTAGGAATTTATCCTATTTTTTCACTTATAGCCAATAACACACAAAATAATCCTTCTTTGACATTTATGTTGGTGGTATTATTGTTTGTTGTTTTAAGTTTTTATACTTCAGTTGCAGGGATTTTTAAAGCAAAACTTTTTCCTGAGCATGTAAGAGCTTTAGGGACAGGTTTAGGTTATGCTATTTCAAATGCTGTTTTTGGAGGATCTGCTCCTTGGGTTGCTTTACAATTTAAAAATGCAGGTATAGAAAATGGCTTTTTTATCTATATAGCTATTTTTACAATCATCATGCTTATAGCTACTTTATGTTTGCCTAAAAAATCAGAGCTTAATTAATTTTAATGCTTTTAAAGAAAGTGCCGAAAGTGCGGTACTTTCTAACTCTTTTAAGGTTTTAAATTCATAATTTTTATTTTCATTGTTTAAAATTTGATGATAAACCTTGATATTAAGTTTATACTTAGTATAGCCGTGCTTAAACTCCCCTACAAAACCCATATCTTTAGAAAGTTTATACTCTCCTTCTTTAAAAAAAGGAAAATTATACATACCCTTATAAAGCTTATCTTGGCTTTGCCCTATGGCAAATTTTTTATTAAATTCAAACAAAAAAAGATTTAAATTTACACTCTCATAAAGTATTTTTTTAGCTCTTGGATAAAGCTCTGTATGAAATTTGCCTTGGCAAAAATCATACAAAGGACAAATCCCACACTTTGCATTTTTACTCACACAAACCAAAGCCCCTATATCAAGCAAGGCTTGGTTATGATCAAAAGCATGATTTAAATTTAAAAGCTCTTTAGCTCTTTTTTCAAGTTCTTTCATACTAGGATTTTCCAAAGTAAAAAGACGAGAAAGCACACGGCGTATATTACCATCAACAAAAGAAACCTTTTGATCATAACCAAAACAAGCTATAGCGCCTGCTGTATAAGCTCCTATACCGCTTAATTTTTTTAGATCCTCAACTTCTTTGGGTAATTTAGCCCCAAACTTATCCACACATTCTAAAGCTGCCTTTTTTAAATTTCTAGCACGAGTATAGTAACCAAGCCCTTGCCAAGCCTTTAAAAGCTCATCTTCATTAGCATTAGCCAAACTTTCTAAAGTAGGAAATTTTTGCAAAAAGGGGAAATAAAACCTTTCTAAAACTGATTTAACTTGAGTTTGCTGAAGCATAATTTCGCTGATATAAACCCCATAGGCTCTATCAATATGCTTTAAACTTTCATCACAATTTTGACTTTGTAAATTACGCCAAGGTAGAGTTTTGCGTCCATTTTTTTCATACCAAAGAAGTAAATTTTCTTGTAGTTTTTCAAGCTCTTTTTTTTGCATAAATGAGAGTATAACAAAAAATTTTAAAATTTTTTGTTAAAATTAGCTCAAATTAAATTATTAAGGATATCCATGTTAGCTTTTTTTAAAGGTTTAGGTATAGGTTTTTTATGTTTATTACTTTTTGTTGCAGGAGTAGTTTTTAATGTAGAATTTTTAGGCAAAAAAGACTCTAATCATGATTTATATTTTTCAAGAAATATAGAAGTAAGCAATACACTAAAACCCGATATTTTATATGCAAATATTAATTTTTGGGCAAATGAAAATTTAAGCTCAAAAATCACATTAGACGATAGTGAAAAAGCCGAAATCACAAATACTTTCAATCAAATTTTAGAACGCTCAAAAAAAGAAAATTTTTGTAGCGGAGGAAGTTTTTCTTTAGAACCTAATTTTTCCTATAAAGATGGTATACAAACTCCAAAAGGTCAAAGATTTGATGCGAATTTAGAATGTGAATTTAAAGAAAACCAACTTGCAGATTTTAACAAGCTTTTAAATGACATCAATTCTATCATAGCTAAAAATAATTTCATCAGCGTTTCAACACCAGCCATACAAACAAAATTTTCAAAAGATACACTAAACAACAACAAAGAAAATCTCTACAAAGAGCTTTTAAAAACATCATACGAATATGAAAAAACTTACTCTTTAGATCTTAATAAAACTTGTGTATTGAAAAATTTACAAGTAAATGCCAATGCCAATATCGCACCTAGAATGCTAAATGCAAAATCTGATAATATAGAACTTTCATCTCCAATTATCGGCGAAAAAGAACAAATTTTAAGTGCAAAAGCTTTATTTATTTGCAAATAACTTAAGGCAAAATAAACTCCTTTTAAGTTTATTTTGCTATACTTTTATCTTCAATTCTTTCAGAAATTTATGCGGGAATAGCTCAGGGGTAGAGCACAACCTTGCCAAGGTTGGGGTCGCGAGTTCGAATCTCGTTTCCCGCTCCATAATCACCCGCCCGGGTGGTGGAATTGGTAGACACAAGGGACTTAAAATCCCTCGGAATTTTTCTTCCGTGCCGGTTCAAGTCCGGCCTCGGGCACCACTTTTTCAACATTATCAGGGCGACATAGCCAAGCGGTAAGGCATGGGCCTGCAAAGCCTTGATCTCCGGTTCGAATCCGGATGTCGCCTCCAAAAAGGCAAAACTTTACTTTATCGGGAGATGGCTGAGTGGTCGAAAGCGGCGGTCTTGAAAACCGTTGAGGGTCACACCTCCAGGGGTTCGAATCCCTTTCTCCCGGCCACCAAAACTTTCTAGTTTATCAAGCTTATGTCATTCCTAAAATTATAAAGGATGCTACAGATGAAAAATAATTTCGGTCTTACTATTTTTGTTATATCCTAAAAAACTTAGAAAAACTATGGTTAATATAACTAAAAATAAGAAATACAAATGGAAAATTTAGAATTTATTATCTTAAAACAAAAATATAAAATTTTAAAAATATGTCAAATTTTAAAATACAAGGTAGCCAAATGAAAGAATTTTATATGAATTTAGCTTTAAATGAGGCTTGGAAATATCAGTTTTTAACCTATCCGAATCCGGCTGTAGGCTGTGTAATCTTAGATAAAAATGAAAAAATTTTAGCCATAAAAGCTCATGAAAAAGCTGGATTGGCTCATGCAGAACTTAATGCCATAGCTCATGCTTTTAAAAGTTTAAGACCTGAAATTTCATTGCCTAAAGAAGCAAACGCTTTACATGAGTTTATTTGCAAAAACCATCAAGGTGTATTTAAAGATAGTATAGCTTTTGTAACACTTGAACCTTGCTCTCATCAAGGAAAAACGCCTCCTTGCGCAAAACTCTTTAGCGAGCTAGGTTTTAAAAAAATTTTCATCAGCGTTAAAGATGAAAATAAAATCGCAAGTGGTGGGGCTGAATTTTTAAAAAAACAAGGCATAGAGGTTGAATTTGACATACTTAAAGAAGAAGGAAAAAAACTTTTAAAACCTTTTTTAAAATGGCAAAAAGGGCAATTTAAACTTTTTAAATTAGCCCTTTCTATGAATGGCTCGCCTCTTGGCAAAATCGTAAGCAATGATCTAAGTCGCACTTATACACATAAAATTAGAGCGGTGATTGATTTGCTTGTAGTCGGTGGAGAAACCATAAGAAAAGATCACCCTATACTAGATGCTAGGCTTTGCAAAGCAAAAGCGCCTAATCTTTGTATCTTAAGCCGTCAAAATATAGATAATTTTGATAAAAATATCCCTTTATTTAAAGTTCCAAACCGCCAAATTTATACCCAAATTCCAAGTGAAGCTAAATTTTTAATGTATGAGGGTGGAGAAAATTTTCTCAAAATCTTTAAAGATGAAATAGATATGTTTTTGATTTTCCAAAGTTCAAGTTTAAATGATGAAAAAAATGTTACAATACCTTTAAATTTCAAGCCACTTTATAGGAATTTTTTAGGGAGCGATACTTATGGCATTTATGAACTTTAGTGGATTTTTTTATGCGAGAAATGATTTAAGATTATTTAAAATAGAAAAGAAAAATGAATTAAAATCCTTTTTTTACAAAGACTACACCTTATCAAGCTATAAAGATGCTTTAAATTTAAACAATGAAATCTTTTTTTATCAAAGTTTAAAAGAAGGCTTATTTAAAGAAAATGATGAAATTTTAGTTTCAAATTTGGGTAAAAAGATCATACTTTTTAGAAATTTCACTCAAAATTGCGATAATTTTAATGAAGCAAAATTAAAACAAATATTGCTTTTATTTTTTTTATTATTAGCGAGTGTATTTTTTGCAAGTTTGGCTATGATTAATGAATTTGGAGCCATAGATCTTGTTTTTTTAATGATTTGCTTATTGCTTTTAGTGATGGGAGTAATTAATCTTGGCTTGCTTTTTAAGCAAATTCGTATTCTTAAAAGTTTTTCCAAAGAAGAAATGAAAGAATTTTTAAGTCAAAGAATGAAAAAATACACTAAAGTGTAAAAACACTTTAGCATACTGTTTTTAAATTTGTAGCAAGACCACCTAAAGAAGTTTCTTTGTATTTATAATTCATATCTTTTCCTGTTTCATACATGGTTTCTATAACCTCATCAAGGCTTACCATAGGAGTAGATTTACGTGTCATTGCCATTCTAGCAGCACTTATAGCCTTAATAGCTCCAAAGGCATTTCTTTCTATGCAAGGAATTTGCACAAGCCCTGCAACTGGATCGCAAGTTAAACCTAGATGATGTTCCATTGCCATTTCAGCAGCGTTGCATGCTTTAAAAGCATTAGCCCCTAAAACTGTTGCCATAGCCGCAGCTGCCATCGAACTAGCACTACCAATTTCTGCTTGACAGCCTGCTTCTGCTCCGCTAATACTTGCATTTTTCTTATAAAAAGAACCTATAAGCATTGCTGTTAATAAAAACTCTATAGCCTTTTCATCGCTAAAACCTATAGTATGATTTTTAAGATAAAGCATAACAGCAGGGATAACAGCACATGCTCCATTTGTTGGCGCGGTTACAACTTTTGCTCCGCTAGCATTTTCTTCAGCAATCGCAATAGCATATAAAGAAATAAAATCTATAATGCCCATAGGATCAGCTGTCATCGCCACTCTTTCTTTAAGTCCTTTGGCTCTACGCTTTAAATGAAGTTTTCCAGGCAAATAATCTTCATTTGGATGCGTACCATTATAATACACTTCTTGCATTACTTCCCAAATTTCAAGACAATAAGCACGAATTTCCTCTTTAGTGTGAAATTGCAATTCATAACGATAAGAAAGCTCTGCTAAATCCCAATCTCTTTTATCGCAAAGCTCTAAAGCTTCTTTTGCATTGTTAAGCTCTATATCTAGTTTTTTCTTTTTATTTTGGTTGGAATTTTTACCTTTTTTTTCTAATTGTGCAGCTGTTAAAACAAAGCCTCCACCTACAGAATAATAAGTTTCTTCATCAACTAACCCACCTTTACAATCATAAGCTTTAATCTTCATACCATTCTCATGTAAAGGTAAAAAATCTTTGGAAAATATCAAATCTTTTTCATAATTAAAACAAAGTTTTTTCTCACCACAAAAATCAATTTGAGCATTTTCAATAGCATTTTTATTTACTTCATCTTGTATTGCTGCGCTTAAATTTTTAGCTTCTAGGCCATTTAACCCCCAAATTACAGCCTTATCACTCAAGTGTCCTTTACCTGTTAATGACAAAGAACCATAAAGAGTAACCTCAACTCTATCAATTTCATCAAGCTTTTTAGCAACTTTTTTACAAAATAAATTTCCGGCAAGCATAGGCCCTAAAGTATGAGAAGAAGAAGGACCGACACCTATTTTAAAAATGCTTAAATTACTCATTTTTTATCCTTAATTTATAAAAGATTGTGAATTGCAGCAGAAATTGCAACTATTCCCATTACCAAAATAAAAAGATCTAAAAATTTATTACGAAATCTTGCCAAAATATCAAAACGATAAATACAATAAAGCGGCATCAAGAAAAGCAAAATAGCCAAAACAGGACCACCAATAGCCTCAATAATTCCTATAACACTTGGATTTTTATACGCAACAAGCCAAGCGATAACAAAGGTAATGATCGCTGTTAAAGTTTGAGCGAATTTACCTTGAATTTTACCATTACTTGCTTTATATAAAATACCGTTTAAGCCTTCTTGAGAACCAAGATAATGTCCTAAGAAACTTTTACTAATGGCCACAAGTGCAACAATAGGCCCAACATAAGTCAGCAAAGAAACTTCAGGAAATTTATTTGCTATAAAGGTAAGAATATTGATATTTTGATCTTTTGCTGATGCAAAATCTTCTGGTGTAAAAGTTAAAGCGCAAGAAAAAACAAAAAACATTACAACAAAAACCATAAGAATAATTGCCAAAGAAATAATTTTTCTAGCGCGAGGTTCAGCATAATCACCATATTCTTTTTTACAATAACAAGCAAGTGAAGAAATAATAGGAGAGTGATTAAAACTAAATACCATCACAGGAATAACAAGCCATAAAGTAACCCAAAAATTACTTGTTGAAATTACGGAAAAATCAACATTTGTAAATAATGATGAATTCCATTGTGGAATTAAAAGCAATGAAAAAATAAATAAAAATATAATAAAAGGAAAAACAAGAAAACTCATTGCTTTTGTTACAACATTTTCACCAAGAATAGAAATCAAAACCAAAACTCCAACAATCAAAAAACTCACCCACCAACGAGCAGCATGAGTAAGATCTGCATTGAAATTAAACTGATTGATTAAGAACTCAAGCAAAGTTGTTGTAAGATTAGCACTATAAACCAATAAAATAGGTAAAATAGCAAAAAAATACAAAAGTGTAATTAAAAATCCACCGCCCTTGCCAAAATAACTTTCTGCAACAAAAGTAATATCATCTTTTGGATTAGAACTTGAAAGCACAAAGCGACATAAATTTCTATGAGCTAAGTAAGTCATAGGAAAAGCTAAAACAAGTATAACTAACAAAGGTATCAATCCACCAAGCCCAGCACTAATAGGTAACAAAAGTACACCGGCTCCAATAGCTGTTCCAAAAAGAGATAAAACCCACCTTGTATCGTGACTAGTCCATTTAGGAGTATTCATTATTCTTCCTTAAATTTAAGATTACATCTCTTTTATTTTAGCAAAATATTTATAAATAATTGTTTTTTAAAAAAAATATTTTAAATCTTATGTAACATTTTGTAAATTTAATTTTATAAAAAAACAATCACTTGTATCAATAAAGTATTATTTTAAAACTAAATATATTTTGGGTTTTGCAATCAAAAAAGAAAAAATTTGGAAGACTATGCTTCCAAATTTTTGCATCAAATTTTCTAAGGGAGTTAAATTTTCAAAAATTAATCTAATTTTTGACCTAGGACATTTCCTTGCATATCCGTATAAACTTTCATGTTATTATTAAACTTAAATTTATAACCATTAATTTCTTTATCTATTTCAAGAATTTGAGCATTTGGTTGAGTTGCGCTTACTTTTTTCATAACACTAGGTAAAATAGTATGTGGTAAAGCCTTATATTTTCCATCAACTTCTTTCCAATCTCCATTGATCATAAAATCAATTTCAGTTCCATCATTTAAAATTACATCATAAGAATCTATATCTTTTTTCACCAAACCAATTTGAGCGGTTTTAAAATTTTTAGAAATAAATTCTTTGGCATTATTTGGAAGTTCGCTAGCAGGAACAACCATATCTTTAGCTAAAAGCACTGTAGCACCCAACAAAGCAAGTAAAGTTAATTTTGCTTTCATAGTTTCTCCTTTTTTGTCTTGGTTGGCGAAAGTTTAACTCAAAACTGTGAAGTGAATGTGAAACTTAAAAAATAATTTTCAAGCTTTCGTTCTCAACACTTATACCTTGACTTTTTATAAATTTTATTTCTTTTCCATCTTCAAATTTTAAAATATCTTTATCTTTTAGATTAATATCATAAGTTAAAATATGTAAAACAATATCATAAATACAAAAGAAAAGTTCTTTTTCTTCTATGTTTAAATCACAAACTTCAAGTTCTAATTTATCAAAATTTCTAAGCCCATAAGTATAAGCATTAACTCCATTTTCACTAGGATAAACACTAACATATATCCAATTATATACCGGTAAGCGATTATCATCTAACATTTTTGCATTTTCTATATAAAAACTGGGCTCTAGAACAACTGCACCTGTATAAAAACCTAAAGCATGTTTATTATCCAAACATAAAGCTGCAATTTTCGTAAACATTTTAGCTTGTTCTAATTTGCTTTGATCTTGACTTAGCACCGCTATAAGAAGGTGAGCTTTATGTTTTTTAGTTTGCTCTAAGGCATCTTTCCATATAAAATTAAAATTTGCATAGTATTCTGCTTCGTGATTAGGTATAGGATTTTTAATCAAATTTAGAGTAACCAACATATTTTCATGTGAAAAAATCACTCCCTCTTTGGTAAAATTTTCATCAGCTATTTTTATATTAAATTTATCTTCTAAAATGCTTTTTAACTCCGAAAAATTAAAATCAACTTCATCAAGAAGAACAAAAGAGGTAAAATTGTGATTTAAATCTATAGTCATATTAAACCCTATTAAATTTTTATAAATTATAACCTAATAAAAATAAAAACTATAAACAAGAATTTCTTAAAAATTATGATAATTGATATTAATTATAAATTTATTTTTTATATAGTATAATCTTTTAAAATTTAGTAAGTATATTTTTGGAGAAAAATGTGGCATTTCTAAAAGATTACATCGATTTAATTATCTTTTTAATTCTAGGAATTATGGCATTTATAGCTTTTTGGTGTGTTGTAGAAAGAATGCTATTTTTTAGAAAAATTAACTTTAAAAATTATGAGAATCAAGAGCAATTTGATGATGCGATTAGTGAAAATTTAACCACTATATATATCATCTATTCCAATGCCCCTTATATAGGACTTTTAGGCACTGTAATAGGCATCATGGTTACATTTTACGAAATGGGCTTAACGGGCAATATAGATGTCAAATCTATAGTTGTGGGACTTTCTTTAGCTCTTAAAGCTACAGCCTTAGGACTTTTGGTTGCTATTCCTGCTTTAATGGCTTATAATACCTTACTTAGAAAAGTTTCCCTCTTAAGTAATGCTTATAAGGCAAATAAAAATGCTTAAACTACCAAAAAATGAAGGTTTAAATATAGTTCCATTTATAGACATTATGCTTGTTTTGCTTGCTATAGTACTTAGTATTTCAACCTTTATTGCGCATGGAAAAATTCAAATCTCACTTCCTTCAAGTGAAAATGCTACCAATATAAGCAATAATGAAAAAAAACTTCTTATAACCATAGACGAAAAAAATACTTTTTATTTAAATGATAAATTAGCTGATTTAAATGAAGTTCAAAATGCTATTTTTTCACTTGATAAAAAAACCATAGTAGAACTAAAAAGCGATAAAAATGCTAAATTTGAAAGCTTTGTAAAAATTATAGATTTTTTAAAAGCCAAAGAACATGAAAATTTTCAAATTCTTACTGAGAAAAACAAATGAAAACTTTATTTTTAAATCATAAATACCAAGCTTCTTATATAACTTTTATAGTCTTTATACCTTTGCTTTTTGTCATTTTTCACTCAAATGACTTTTTTAAAATGGAAATTAAAAATGAAGATTCTTTTTCTTTAGCAATAAAACAGTTTACCCAAACTAATCCAACAAATGAGACTAAACCAACAGAATCCATTATAGAACCTATCAAACCAAAACCTCAGCCAAAAGTTATTAAAAAAACTCCTGAAAAAATGCAAAAAAAGATAAAAAAAACACCTTCACATCCAATACCAAATAAAATCCCAATAGCACCAACTCAAGAAGTTAAAACTTTTACAAAAACAACTGATACAAATGTCAAACCTAAAATCACCCAATTAACACAAGGAAAAGATAATCACCCTGTATTAAAAGAAATCCAAAAAGCTATACAACAAGCACAATTTTATCCAAGGCAAGCAAAAAAAATGCGTATGCAAGGAACTGTAAAAGTAGAATTTTTATGGAAAGAAAATAAAACTTTAACAGATTTAAAAATCATAGAAAGCTCAGGATATGATTTGTTAGATAAAAGTGCTTTAGAAAGCATAAAAAAAGCTTCTTTAAATTTTCCACACTATAACGGGGATTTAAGAATTACACTACCTATTATATATGATTTTAAAATCTTAAGAGGGTAAAATTATAATTTGCTACACTCTCTTATCTACAATTTGTGTTTCTTGATTTTCAATTTTATTTTGAAAATCTTTACTTAAATTCTGACTTAATTCTTGCAAAGATTTTTGCTTCAGTTTTTCAAATTCTTCAGGATTGCTAGCCTCAAGCTTTGCCTGCTCATCAGCACTTAAAGCACTTAAACCTTTTTCTTGGGCTTTTTGAAGTAAATCTTCGTCTTCTTTTTCTTTGATATTATTTTCCTTATCATCTTTTTTATTGATTTTTTGCGGATCTATGGTTTTCATAGCATTAGCTCCACCACCTGATGCTTCTTTAATGTCGCTTAAAATTTCTCTCATGCTAGGCTCTTTAACATCACTATCATCAACTTTACCATCTTTATTTACATCTTTATCAATAAAAAAATTTAATTTTTCTTCTATATTTGCATCATCAGATATTTTTTCATCGCTTGTTTTAAAGCCTAAATTTTGCATACTTTGTTGAAGGGTGCTTGTATTAAAATTTAATTTTACACTTTGTTGTTTATTATTTAAATTTGAATTTAAAGAACCAAAATTATCTTTTACACTTTCAAACCAATTTGAAACAAATTGGTTTGCTTCGCCATTAAGCCTTATACTACCATCATTTCTAGCAACATAATTCGTATAAGAACTGAAATTTTTTTGTAAACTACTATAATTTTCATCGCTTAAATTTAAAGCTATAAGTTCACCTTGCTTATTTTCAAAAACAACCTTAACACCATCGCTATTTAAACTCGAAAGATCTTGCACGGGAATTTTATCTTGATCTTCTTTTTTTAATACGCTAAGCTCTTTTTTATCAACATTATTAGTTAAAGAATGAGTTAAACTAGTAGAAGTATCGATTTTCATTATTTATCCTTTTTTACATTTTGCAAATAAACCTAAACGACACATTTTTCTCTCATGTGAATTTTTTAAAGAATTACACTTTTTAAGTTCTTGCTCGTAGTTAGCACAAGAATTTGCAAAAGCAAAAGAACTCAAAATGCTTAAAACCAAAATTATTTTTAACATTTTCCAATCCTTATTTTAAAGATTTTTTAGTTAAAATTATACCTTTTATAATCGACAAAATCTTAAAAAATTTTATAATCTCAGAAAGGAATCAATGAAAGCATTAGCTCTTTTTAGCGGTGGGCTTGATAGTATGCTTGCAATGAAACTCATCACTGCACAAGGCATAGAAGTTAAAGCTCTAAATATCAACATAGGTTTTGGAAGCACAAGTGATAAAAGCGAAATCATGAAAAAGCGTGCGGCAATGGTAGGTGCAGATTTTGAAATGATAGATGTAAGAAATTCCTATCTTCAAGAAGTGCTTTTTAATCCACAATATGGCTATGGCAAACATTTTAATCCTTGTATAGATTGTCATGCTTTTATGTTTAAAACTGCTCTTGCTATGTTAAAAGAAGAAAATGCAAGCTTTATCATCACAGGAGAAGTTTTAGGACAACGCCCTATGAGTCAAAGAAGTGATGCGATGGCAAAGGTTAAAAAACTTGCTCTTGATGAAGAAGATTTAATCTTACGTCCTATGTGTGCAAAAAACCTACCTCTAACCAAACCTGAAAGAGAAGGTTGGGTAGATAGAGAAAAACTCGAAGGTATTAGTGGAAGAAGTCGTAAAAGACAACTTGAACTTGCAGCTAAATTTGGCTTAGAAGACTTTGAAAGCCCAGGTGGAGGTTGTTTGCTAACTCTTGATAGTTTTGCTAAAAAAATTCGAGATTTCATAGAATTTGACAAAGATATGCAGGTTAATGACGCACAACTTTTAAAATATGGTCGTCATTTAAGATTACCCAATGGAGCTAAAATGATCATAGGTAGAAATGAACTTGAAAATACTCTTTTAAAAGGTTTAAAAACTCCTAAATATGAAGTAATAGAACTTGGAGATTTAATCGGAGCTTACTCTTTGGTAGATGAAAAAATTTCAGAAAAAGACTTAGAACTTGCCTTAAAAATAGCCCTTACCTATACTAAACACGAAGTAGGAAAAAGCCATGAACTTAAATTTAAAAATCAAGCTTATACAAGTATAGCTTTTGAAAATAAGGCTGATATTAATCAATTTTTTATTAGTTAAAGTATAAAGTATTTAGCAAAACAAGCGATATAGTATTTGAATCTTTTCAAAATATTGCAATCAAGCCCATGAAAATGGGCTTTTTTATTTTAATCCATAAGCATTTTTTAAATTGTTTAAATTCGCACTCGCATTCAAAAGCAAACAATCAGCCAAAACCAAACGCACCATAGCACTAGCTACAACACTTCCTCTAACACCTACACAAGGATCATGCCTACCTTTGAGTTCAAATTCCAAATTATTGCCAAATTTATCTATACTTTCTTGCTTGGCAAAAATAGAAGGAGTAGGTTTAAAATAAGTTTTTAAAATAAGATTTTCTCCATTTGAAATTCCTCCTAAAATTCCTCCACTATGATTGCTTAAAAACTTGCCATCTTTTAAAGCATCATTATTACACGATCCGCGCATTTTGCTTGCATTAATACCTTCGCCTATTTCAACTGCTTTAACAGCATTAATTCCCATTAAAGCATGAGCTAATTTAGAGTCTAACTTATCATAAAGAACTTCTCCAAGTCCCACAAGCATACCACTAACTTTTGTAAAAACAGCAGCGCCTACACTATCTTTTGAATTTCTAGCATTTAAAATTTCATTTTTAAAGTCACTTTCTAGTTTTGGATCAAGGCAAAAAATTTCACTTTTCTTAGCAAATTCAAAATCAAATTCTTCTTCTTTCAAATTTGATACAAAAGTTCCTATTCCAAAAACACCACTTTGAACACAAATGCCAAATTCACACAAAAGCATCGCTGCAACTGCACCACCAGCCACTCTAGCAACACTTTCTCTAGCGCTTGATCTACCTCCACCCCTATGATCTCTTATGCCATATTTATAAAAATAAGCAAAATCCGCATGAGCAGGACGAAATAGATCTTTTAAATTATCATAATCCTTAGAATGAGCATTTTCATTAAAAACTACTATAGCTATAGGATGACCCGTTGTATATCCTTCAAAAACTCCACTTAAAACCTGAGCTTTATCGCTTTCTTTTCTTGGTGTTGCAAATTTACTTCCGCCTTTGCGTTTATCAAGCTCATTTTGTAAAAATTCTTCATCAAATTTAACTCCAGCAGGCACTCCATCAATAATACATCCAACAGCCACACCATGAGACTCACCAAAACTTGTAAATTTCAATCTCGTACCAAAGGTATTCACTATAAAGCTCCTAATTTCTCAAGTGCAATTTTTGCTGCCATTTGCTGTGCTTCTTTTTTGCTTCCCGCAATAGCTCTTGCAAGTTCTTTACCATCAAGCATTAAAGCGATTTCAAATTGCTTTAAATGATCAGGACCAAAAGCACGCACTGTTTCATACTGCGGAGTTTGTCCGATTTTTCCCTGTGTAATCTCTTGTAATTTTGTTTTATAATCTTTTATAAGAATTTTTGCATCAATTTGAGGGAAATTTTTTTCTATAAGTCTTAAAGCAATAGTTTTTGCAAACTCAAACCCAGCTTCTAAATGTATAGCACCTATAATGGCTTCTAACGCATCTGAAAGTATAGAAGGCTTTTCTTTTCCTCCATTGTTTTCCTCAGCAACACTCATAAAAATAAAATCGCCCAAATTTAAACTATTTGCAATTTTTGCAAAAGACTTTTCATTCACTAAAGCCGCTCTAAGCTTAGATAAATCTCCTTCGGCATCTTTGGCGAATTTATGAAAAAGGTATTCACCCACAACTAAATCAAGCACGGCATCACCTAAAAATTCCAGGCGTTCGTTGTTGTAAGATTTTTTAAAACTTTTATGGGTTAAAGCATGTATAAGAAGACTTTTATCTTTAAATTCATAAGTTAAACTCTGCTCTAGTTTTTCAATGTTTTTCATCATTTTCCCTTGCAATTTTCAAAGCAGCTTCACGCGCCAATGTATCACATCTTTCATTTTCCAAATGTCCATTATGTGCTTTTACCCAAAAAGCCTTAATCTTATGAGATTTTGCCACTTTAATATATTCCTTCCATAAATCTATATTTTTTTTACCTTTAAAATCCTTTTTTATCCATCCTTCTAGCCATTCATTAATACTTTGAACCATTAGGTTAGAATCTGTAAAAAGCGAAATTTCACAAGGCTCTTTTAAAGCCTTCAAAGATTCAATAATTGCCATTAGCTCCATTCTATTGTTAGTAGTATTAGCCTCAGCTCCAAAACCTTCCTTTTGATACTCCTTATAACGCAAAATATAAGCCCATCCGCCAAAACCTGGATTATTAAGACATGAACCGTCTGTATAAATTTCAATGTGTTTCATTGTTTTTCACTTCATAAATAATTGTACAAGTATTAAACTCATAACAAATAGGACAGTGATAAAAAAATAAAGGCATAACATTTTTACACTCAGAACAACGATATGAAAATTCTAACCCCGCATTAAAAGAATTATCTTTTAAAATTTTTAACATTTTAAAATTAGAATTTTTAAAAACAAACTGATGTGTATCATCATGCTTTGAAATTTTACCCAAAGCATAAAAGAATTCTAAAAAATCTTGATTTTCTAAATTAAACGCTTCATTTTCTCTATAAAGCAAATCACAAATATCAAAAAAATTTTGCCCTAAAAACATATGATATTTTTCAAAAACTAAACGCCCTAACATAGGATTATCTTCTATTTTAAATTCTAAAAGTTTTTTCTTTTTTTCTTCATCAGTGATATTAAAAGTACAAAGTTCTAAAGCTTTGATAAAATCATGCTCTTTTTGCACATCTTCATTAAGCTCAAAAAGACATTCTAAAAGTTCTAAATTTTCTTTATAAGAACGGAGTTTTAAATAAACAATTTTTAAAAGTTTTAAGGCTTGTATATTTCTTGGACGCAGTTTTAAAACTTGTAATAAAACTTCTTTTGCACGCTCTAAAAATCCTGCTTTAAAATAAACTTTTGCTAAAGAAAGGAAAATAAATTCTCTTTCTTGTTTATCTTTACATTTTTCAAGAGCAATCAAATAAATTTGAGTTGCTTTTTCAAATTCCCCACTTTTGGTAAAAATTTCAGCCAAAAAACTTAAATTTCCAAAACTCAAGCTACTATTTCTTAACAACTCTTTATGAGCGTTATCCATTTCAAATTTTTTTATAAATTTTTCAAGCTTTTGTTCTTCATCTTTGTTAGCAAATATTTTCCAAATATAATTTGCAACAGCTACAACAAATACTAAAATGGTTAAAATTATAAGCCCTACTAAAGGGTCTCTGTATTCTACAAAGAAAAAATCCATAGTCTCGCTCTAAAAATTTTATGCCAAATTATAGCCAAATCTTTGTATAATTTTAACAAGGTTTGTAAAATGATAACTAAAGAAAGTATAGAAAATTTATCCCAAAGACTTAATATTGTTGATATTATAGAAAATTATATTGAAGTAAAAAAACAAGGCTCTAGTTTTGTGTGTATCTGTCCTTTCCATGCAGATAAAAACCCGTCTATGCATATCAATCCTACCAAAGGTTTTTATCATTGTTTTGCTTGCAAGGCTGGTGGAGATGCTTTTAAATTTGTAATGGATTATGAAAAATTAAGTTTTGCCGATGCAGTTGAAAAAGTTGCAAGCCTTAGTAATTTTACTTTGAGTTATACAAAAGAAAAACAAGAAAATAAAAAAGAGCTAAAGTCTATACTACCAAGCTTAAATGCATATTTTAAAGATAATCTCAAACACCACAAAGAAGTTTTAACCTATCTTTACCAAAGAGCTTTAAATGACAAAGATATAGCCAAATTCGAATTAGGTTTTGCAGGAGCAAGTGAAGATAGTATAAGATTATTGCAAAATCAAAAAATTCCTTTAGAAGATGCTATGAGTGTTGGAGCTTTAAAAAAAGATGAAAATAATGAATTTTACGCAAGTTTTATATGGCGTATCACCTTTCCAATCTACGATCATAAAGACTTATTAGTAGGGTTTGGAGGGCGTACTTTAAATCCCAATGTACCGGCAAAGTATGTAAATTCACCCCAAAATATACTTTTTGATAAAAGTAGAATTTTTTATGCTTTTAACATCGCTAAAGAAAATATAGCCAAAAAAAAAGAAATAATAGTATGTGAAGGCTACATGGATGCAATAGCTTTTCACAAAGCAGGGTTTAACAACGCTGTAGCAGTTCTTGGAACAGCATTAACCGAACATCATCTACCCTTAATCCGCCGTTATGATGCAAAAGTGATTTTATGTTTTGACAATGATGAAGCAGGATTAAAAGCTGCGACACGATCTGCATTTTTATTAAGCACAAACAAAATAGACGGTAAAGTGGCAATTTTACAAGGCGGAAAAGATCCCGCTGAGCTCGTAGCAAAAAATGAAAGCACAAAACTTCATAATATACTCGATGAAGGAATAGAGCTTGGTGAATTTTATATCAGACGCTTAATATCCACTCATTCCATAATTTCTGCTCTTGACAAACAAAAAGCTTTAGAAACTATACAAAAATTCACCTTTAATCTTGAACCTTTAGTGGCAAATTCTTACACTGGTCTAGTTTCAAATTTATTAAAAGTGGATGAAAAATTTATCGTCTTATCACAAAATTCAAAAAAAACCATACAAACCCCTTTAATTTCTCAAAATAAATACAATTTTCCTAAAGAAAAAATTCACATTGCAGAATTAGAACTTATAGCTTTTTTAAAACAGCATCCAGATATATGTAACGATTTTAAGCAAATTAGTGATAGTGTTTGTTTTAAGCATAAAATTTTATTGGATAAAATTTTAGAAAAAAAAGGTTATGAAGATAGTGATATTAGAGAATTTGAAAGTAAAAATATTCGAAAAAATTTAAACTATAGCGAATTCTTGTTAGGTATTTGCAAGGTTAATTTAGCTTTTTTAAACAATGTAAAAATTAAAAATTCTACACTCGCATTAAAAAAACAACTTTTTACGCTTATTGATAAAAATTTAAATCTTCTAATTAAAAATTTAAATACCGAAGAATTAAATAATTTTTTAAAAGAATATTTAAGCTTCTTAAAATATGAAAAAAACGAAGAAATTCTGCAACAATCATTTAGAAACTTAAATGGAATTTTTAGTAACAAAAACTTTACAGCTTATGATTTAGGATTTAGCGCACAAGATAATGACGAACCTTTTTAATTTATTTAAATTTCAAGCCTTAATTTACCTTTTTTTAAACACAATCACGCTAAAGTATATAAAAATTTTTAAGGATAAATTATGATGCCTTTTAGTGATGAAGAGCTTATAAATCCTGTTAAAGCAAGTTTAGAAAAGAGCTTGCCTATGCTTGAACGTGATGGCGGAGGGCTTGAATTTTTAGGGATTAAAAATGGGGTTGTTTATGTCCATTTAATAGGAGCTTGCAAAGGTTGTGCATCAAGTGGAACGACACTAAAATACGGTCTTGAAAGGCAACTTAAGATTGATATTCATCCAGAAATCACTATAATCAATTTAAACGGCGGAGCAGACGAATTTGCAAAATTATAAAAAACTTGGAATTGAACATTTTTACAAAAAAGATTTTAAAACTGCAAAAATGTATTTTTCTATGGCCTATGAAAAACGCAAAAATAAACGCTTGCTAAATTTTATCTGCCTTTGCGATCTTGCTTTAAAATCTCCTAAAGAAGCTTCTTTACTTTTTGATTTTTATATAGAACATTACAAAATCTCTAGCATTGATAAAGACTTAGAAGAAATTTTAAGTACAATTGAATTTAAAAAACAAGAAAACGAACAAGAAAACGAATTTGAAGATGGGCATGCGTTAAATTATCAAGATTTTTTAAAAAGCGAAGAAGAACTTGGCTTTCAAAAAAGTTTTGAAAATATCATTAATAGCACTAAATTAGTTATTGATAATCGTGATGATTTTTTAGATTTTTTGGAAAAATTACTTGATAATGGCTATAAAGATATGACTTTAAATTATATAGAAAATGTTATGCCTCATTTTTGGGCAAATGATAGATTTATCAAACTCCAAGAAAAACTCATAGGATTTAAAAGTGAAATTAAAACTTGAAAATTCATTCATTACAGATAATACCTTAGAGTGCGAAAAAGAATGCTTTTTTTTACAAACCACACAAAATACTAAATTTCACGCTCAAGCCTTAGAAAAAGGTGCAAAAATTATTGATGTAAATGAGTGTAAAAAACTTTTAAAAATCGATGAAAAGATTCAAATCATAGGAATCACAGGAACCAATGGCAAAACCACAACCGCAGCAGCGATTTATTCTATCTTATTGGATTTAGGTTATAAATGCGGGCTTTGCGGGACAAGAGGAGCTTTTATCAACGATGAACAAGTTGATGAAAAATCCTTAACCACCTCCCCTATTCTTAAAACCTTAGAGTACCTACAAATAGCCACTCAAAAAAAATGTGATTTTTTCATCATGGAAGTAAGCTCACACGCACTCGTTCAAAACCGTATCGAAGGCTTAAATTTTGCTGCTAAAATTTTTACCAATATCACTCAAGATCATTTAGATTTTCACGGTACTTTTGAAAATTACAAAGAAGCAAAAGAACTTTTTTTTACAGATGAGAGTTTAAAATTTATCAACAAAGATGCTTTGGCTATTAAATTTAATGTGCGTAACGCTTTTACTTATGGCATAGAAAATCCTGCTTTATATCAAATCAAAGCTTATTCTTTAGAAGAAGGTATTAGCGCTATTGTAACAAATAAAAATCAAACTTTTCACATAGACTCGCCCTTGCTAGGACTTTTTAATCTTTACAATCTTCTAGTTGCTAGTGCTTGTGTGAATGAACTCGTAAAGCCTGATTTAAAAGACTTGGAAAATGCTATCAGTGGATTTGGCGGGGTTTGTGGCAGGGTAGAACAAGTAGCAAAAGGCGTGATTGTGGATTTTGCTCATACGCCTGATGGCATTGAAAAAGTGCTTGACACTCTTAAAAATAAAAAGCTCATCGTTGTTTTTGGAGCAGGTGGAGATAGAGATAAAACCAAACGCCCTTTAATGGGAAAAATCGTCGAACATTTTGCAAAAATTGCTATCATTACAAGTGATAATCCACGCAGCGAAGAACCAAAAACCATCATGGAAGAAATTTTATCAGGCTTCGCTAAAAAAGAAAAAGTTTTAGTGATAGAAGATAGAAAAGAAGCCATAAAAAAAGCTTTAGAACTAAAAGAAAATGACGATTTAGTCGTTATTTTAGGCAAAGGTGATGAAACTACTCAAGAAATTAAAGGGATAAAATATCCTTTTAGCGATAAAGTAGTTGTTAATGAAATTTTAAAAAATCAAGGATAATCAATGTTTGAAAATATGGATTTTTCTAAAATGGGAGAACTTTTAAATCAAGTTCAAGAAAAAGCAAAAAATATAGAATTAGAACTTGCAAATCGTGAATTTAGCGCCAAAAGTGGAGCAGGACTTGTTAAAGTAAGCGCCAATGGAAAAGGCGAGATTATCGATGTTAGCATTGATGATTCTTTACTTGAAGATAAAGAGTCCTTGCAAATTTTACTTATTTCTGCAATTAATGATGTTTTGGCTATGGTTGCGCAAAATCGTTCCAATATGGCGAATGATGTTTTAGGCGGTTTTGGAGGTATGAAATTATGAAAAAAATTTTAATTATTTGCATGCTTTTTACTTTGTCTTTTGGTATAGAAAGACCTAAATTTGAAGATTTTTTAGCAGGTTATGAAAGAAATAAGGCAAGCATGCTCAACTATGAAGGAATGCCAGCTTTTGCACTCAGTGAAAATTTACTTGCTGTATTAAAACAACCTAATGCTAAGCTTAATAAATATGTAAAATACGATCCATTTTTAAATTTATATCTTGTAAGAACTGACTTTAGCCTAATCCCTACTCCTATGGGTGATGAAGAAAAACTTACTCGTAATGATTGGGTTGGAATTTGGGATCCTAATAAACCTTATATAGGACATATTAAGTATTTAGCTCAAAATATTGATGAAAAAGATCAACTTGATTTTAATTCTAAAATAGGACTTTTAGGGACTCCATGCTGTGAAATGATGGGGATTGCTTTAAATAATAGCTCTTTTATAGGCAATCGCTATTTAAAACATTTTATGAAATATAACGATGTTTATTGGGGGGATATTGGCGTTGATTTTGTTGTTCGAGAAAATAAAATTTATGTTAACAATGTAAGAAAAAATCCACAATTTTTAATCAACGATCAAGTTATAAGTGTTGATGGCTTGCCCGCCAATGATTTAAGAAAACTCAATGAAAAAATTCTTTTTGCAGATCGCGGAAGCACTCTTTATTTTCAAGTGTTGCGTGATAATATGGATTTAAATATTTCTACTGAAGTTTTTGCAAAAGATTTGAGCAAATTTAACCTTCCTGATTCTAAACCAAAACCAAAAATTACAAATTTCACAAGCAATCTTGGTTTAACGGTTAATACTAGTCTTGTTGTAACCAAAATAGATCCAAAATCAAAAGCATCAAATGCAGGATTTATGGTAGGAGATAAAATTTTACGCGTTAATAATATTATTTTAAATAATTTTAAAGAATTACAAAATATTTTAAGCGCTGGTAATGACTTTAGCATCTTAATTGAACGCAAAAGTACTAAATTACCTTTATCAAATTTCAACAATGAACTAGGCGGAAATGCCAACTCAGGTGGCGATGGTAAATTTCAATTTTTCATAAGGCTTACTAAGTGAATTTAAAAGAACTTTTTATCCATCACTTAGAAAAAAATCTACCTAAGGTTGAAAGCTTTCATCCTTTTTTTAATGAAGCTTTAGCCCTTATGCTAAAAGCAGGAGGAAAGCATTTTCGTGCACAATTGCTTTTAAGCGTAGTACAAAGCAATAAACCTGAACTTTTAAATCAAGCTTTAGATGTGGCTTTAGCTTTGGAATTTATCCATACTTATTCACTCATACACGATGATTTACCCGCTATGGATAATGCGGACTTTAGACGAGGAATTCCAACCTTACACAAAAGCTACGATGAAACTACAGCCATCTTAGTGGGCGATGCTTTAAATACTGAAGCTTTTTTAGCTCTAAGTCATGCTCATTTAAAAGATGAAATCAAAATCAAACTCATAAAAACCCTTGCCTTTAATGCAGGACTTAATGGAATGGTTATAGGACAAGCTATTGATTGTTTTTTTGAAGACAAAAGACTGAGTTTAAATGAACTTGAGTTTTTACATACACACAAAACCGCAAGATTAATCGCTGCAGCTTTAAAAATGGGTTGTGAAATTTGCGAACTTAACAACGAAGAAAGCAATCAAATTTACAAACTTGGTTTAAAACTAGGACTGATTTTTCAAATCAATGATGATATTATCGATGTAACTACAAGTCAAGAACAAAGCGGAAAGCCTACTAACAACGATATTCATAAAAATTCTTTTGTCAATTTGCTTGGACTTGAACAAGCCATAAAAACAAAAGAAAATCTTCTTAGTGAATGCGAACAAGACTTAGAAAAACTTAATGAAAAACTCGCACAAATGATACAAAATTTAATAATTCAATACTTATAAAGGCAAAAAATGGACATTCAAATTTTACAAGAACAGGCAAATACTCTAAGATTTTTAAGTGCCGATATGGTGCAAAAAGCAAACTCAGGACACCCAGGTGCACCTTTGGGCTTAGCAGATATTTTAAGTGTTTTAAGTTATCATTTAAAGCACAATCCTAAAAATCCCACTTGGCTAAACCGTGATAGACTTATATTTTCAGGTGGACATGCAAGTGCTTTGCTTTATAGTTTTTTACATTTAAGTGGCTATGATTTAAGCTTGGAAGATCTTAAAAATTTCCGCCAACTTCATGCTAAAACCCCTGGACACCCTGAAATTTCAACTCTTGGAGTAGAAATCGCTACAGGCCCTTTAGGGCAAGGCGTTGCCAATGCCGTAGGCTTTGCTATGGCAGCAAAAAAAGCACAAAATTTGCTAGGTAGTGATTTAATCGATCATAAAATTTATTGTCTTTGCGGAGATGGGGATTTACAAGAAGGCATTTCTTATGAAGCTTGTTCTTTAGCAGGACTTCACAAACTTGATAATTTCATACTTATTTACGATAGCAACAATATCTCCATAGAAGGCGATGTAGGTTTAGCCTTTAATGAAAATGTAAAAATGCGTTTTGAAGCACAAGGATTTGAAGTTTTAAGTATAAATGGACACAATTACGAAGAAATCAATAAAGCCTTAGAACAAGCTAAAAAATCCACAAAACCTTGTCTTATCATCGCAAAAACAACTATAGCAAAGGGTGCAGGAGAGCTTGAAGGCAGTCATAAAAGCCATGGTGCACCTTTGGGCGAAGAAGTGATTAAAAAAGCCAAAGAACAAGCAGGTTTTGTTCCAAATATCAGTTTTCATATCCCACAAGCAAGCAAAATCCGCTTTGAAAGTGCTGTAGAACTTGGGGATTTAGAAGAAGCAAAATGGAAAGATAAACTTGAAAAAAGTGGTAAAAAAGAACTTTTAGAAAGGCTATTAAACCCTGATTTTAGCAAGATAGCTTATCCTGATTTTAAAGGAAAAGATCTTGCTACAAGAGATAGCAATGGTGAAATTTTAAATGTTTTAGCTAAAAATTTAGAAGGATTTTTAGGTGGAAGTGCGGATTTAGGCCCTTCAAATAAAACAGAACTTCACGGTATGGGAGACTTTATAGAAGGTAAAAATATCCATTTTGGCATCAGAGAACACGCTATGGCAGCGATTAACAATGCTTTTGCAAGATATGGAATTTTCTTACCATTTTCGGCAACTTTTTTCATCTTTAGCGAGTACTTAAAACCTGCCGCAAGAATAGCAGCCCTAATGAAAATCAAACATTTTTTCATTTTCACACACGATAGCATAGGTGTGGGCGAAGATGGACCAACACACCAACCTATAGAACAACTTAGCACTTTTAGAGCTATGCCAAATTTTTTAACCTTTAGACCTGCTGATGGAGTGGAAAATGTCAAAGCTTGGCAAATAGCCTTAAATGAAGGTATTCCAAGTGCTTTTGTGCTTTCACGCCAAAAACTCAAAGCTCTAAATGAACCCGTTTTTGGAGATGTAAAAAACGGAGCATATTTACTTAAAGAAAGCAAAGATGCTAAATTTACACTTTTAGCGAGCGGAAGTGAAGTTTGGCTTTGTTTAGAAAGTGCAAACGAACTAGAAAAACAAGGTTTTGCTTGTAATGTTGTTTCCATGCCTTGTTTTGAACTTTTTGAAAAACAAGATAAAGCTTATCAAGAAAGATTGTTAAAAGGTGAAGTTATAGGTGTTGAAGCAGCGCATTCTAATGAACTTTATAAATTTTGCCATAAAGTGTATGGTATAGAAAGTTTTGGAGAAAGTGGCAAAGACAAGGATGTTTTTGAACACTTTGGCTTTAGCGTTTCAAAGCTTGTAAATTTTATCCTTAGCAAATAAAATGAATACAAATTTCAAATTTCAAAATAACACTCTTTTTATCTTTGGAATTTGGGATAAAACAAGTATTTATAAGTTAAAAATAAAAGATTTTTTAGCTTTGATTCAAAGCAAGGAAGTGATTTTTGATTTTAAAGATCTAAAAGCAATCGATACCGCTGGAGTGAGATTTTTCCTTGCTTTGGAAAATGACCTTAAAGATAAAAATATTAAAATCACCAAAGAAGGCTTAAATTCACGCTTTCAAACCCTTTTTGAACTTTGTGAAAAAAACTACCAAAGACTAAGCAAAACAAAAAAATCACATAAAAATTTCAGTGAATACTTTATCGATCTTGGAAAATTAAGTTTAGAACTTTTAAAAATTTTAAGAAAATTCATCAATTTCACAGGAGCTTTTTCCACAAGTCTTTTTTTATGCCTTAAAAATCCTAAAAATTTTCGCTTTATTGCTTTTTTATATCATATAGAAAATTCTGCTTTTAAAGCCTTGCCTATAGTTATTTTAACTGCTCTTTTAGTAGGAGTGGTTTTAGCCTATCAGGCCGCTTATCAACTCGCACAATTTGGAGCCAATATTTTCATAGTAGATTTGATGGGAATTTCAGCCACTAGAGAACTTGCACCTTTAATCGCCGCCATAGTGATCGCAGGAAGAAGTGCAAGCTCTTATACCGCACAAATTGGAGTGATGAAAATTACTGATGAAATTGCAGCTATGAATACTATGGGTTTTCGTTCTTTTGAATTTATTATTATTCCACGTGTTATGGCTTTGGTAGTGGCTATGCCTTTAATCGTTGCCATTAGCGATGCAATCAGTATTATAGGTGGAATGATGGTTGCAAAATTAAATCTTGATATTTCTTTTGCCGAATTTTTAAGACGCTTTAGAGAAGCTGTAGATATAAAACATATCTTTATAGGACTTGTAAAAGCACCTATTTTTGGATTTTTAATAGGGCTTATTGCTTGTTTTCGTGGTTTTGAGGTAAAAAACACTACACAAAGCATAGGAATTTATACCACAAAAAGCGTTGTAAATGCTATTTTTTGGGTGATAGCTTTTGATGCTTTATTCTCTGTTATTCTAACTTCTGCAGGAATTTAAATGGTTATTAAAGCACAAAATATCATTACAAAATTTGGAGAAAAAATCGTCCATGATGGCGTAAGTTTTGAAATCAAAAAAAACGAAATTTTTGGTATTTTAGGAGGTAGTGGAAGTGGAAAATCCGTCCTTTTAAAACAAATGCTTATGCTTGAACATTTTGATGGTGGAGAATATGAAATTTTAGGTTATAAACTTAAAAATATCAACGAAGAAGATGCACTTGCTTTGCGTAAAAAATGGGGTGTGGTTTTTCAGTTTGCTGCACTTTTTAGCTTTTTTAATGTTTATGAAAATATAGCCATTCCTTTAAAAGAATACACTCATTTAGATGAAAATAGCATACAAGAACTGGTTTTAATGAAGCTAAAAATGGTAGGTTTAAACGAAAGTGTTTTAAAACAATTTCCAAGCGAACTTAGTGGTGGTATGCAAAAAAGAGTGGCAATTGCTAGAGCTTTAGCACTTGATAGTAAGTTACTTTTTTTAGATGAACCTACCTCAGGACTTGACCCTCATAGTAGTCGCGAATTTGACGATTTGGTTTTAGAATTAAAAAAAAGTTTTGATTTAAATATCATTTTGGTTACACATGATAAAGAAAGTATGAAAAATTTACTCGATCGCTTTATCATTTTAGAAAATAAAAAAGTTGGATTTTGCGGTACTTATGAAGAATTACGCCTGCAAAATGAACGACTTTTTAAAAGATTTATGGAGTAAAAGTGGAAAATAGAGCAAATTATTTTTTTGTAGGACTTTTTGTTTTTGGAGTGTTTTTTGCAAGTCTTGGTTTCATACTTTGGCTTGGTGGATACTCTAAAGAAGAAAGTTTTAAGTATTATGAAATTCACACGCAAGAATCCGTTGCAGGACTTGGCATAAAAGCACCCGTAAGGCTTTTGGGCGTGGAAGTAGGTAGCGTAGAAGAAATCAGCATTTACAATCAAGATGAACTCGGCGTTAACATACGCATTAAGGTCAAAAACAATACCCCTATAAAAGAAGACACCTTTGCTACTTTGCAACTTCAAGGTATCACAGGACTTAAATTTGTCCAACTTCAAGGCGGAAGCAAAAATAGCAAAGATTTAGTATCTATACAGGGAAAACTTCCAGTCATTCCTTTTAAAGAAAGTTTTTTAGCAACCATAGACAGACAAAGTGAACATATTTTTTCTTTGGTTAAAACGGCCGATGATAAATCAAAAGAACTTTTAAGCGAAAAAAATCTTAAAAATCTAGAAATCTTTTTGCAAAATCTAGCAGAATTAAGTGCAAATTTAAATGCTAATTCTAAAAATTTAAGCCTTAATCTTTCAAACACAAGTTTAAAAATAGGAAAAATGGCTGATAATATAAGCCTTAGTGCGCAAAATTTCAACTCCAGTCTTAAAGACATAAAAGAAAGCACGATGATTTTAAAAAATTTCATAAAAAAAGCTGATGAAAAATTAAACACTTATGATGATATTAAAGCATCTTTGATGCAAAATTTAGAGCTTTTTAAACGAATTTTAATTGAAAGCAATATTCTAATAGAAAATTTACAAAACAGCCCTGCTGATTTGATTTTTAAAGAAACTAAACCTAAACTAGGACCAGGAGAAAAATAATGCTAAAGCAATTATTCTATATTTTGACTTTTATTTTTATATTATGCGGATGCTCTTTAAGACACGAAACCATCAACAAAAATGAAAATATCATATTAAAAGATGAAGGAATAGACTCAAATATTTTTTTTAAAAAAACCGGTAAAATTCTTAAAATTCGCAATGCAAATGCACCTTGGTATTTAAACTCGCGAGCTATTGTTTATATAGATAATGGTTTTAGCAACAAATACGCACATTATTTCTGGGGAGACTTACCAAGCAATCTTTATTCTTTTTTAATTTTATCAAAATTTGAACAAAGCAATATTTTTACAACCTTACTTTCTTCAACAAGCTCTTTAAATGCGGATTATGCCCTTGAAAGCAGGATTAACTCTTTTGAACAAATTCTTAACAACAATGAAAACTACGCTCAAATTTCTATAAGCGTAAATTTCATAAATCTTGAAAACAATCAAATAATAGCTCATAAAATTTTCAATACTAAAGAAAAAATAGAAAAAAAAGATATCCGCTCTACTTATAATGCTTTTCAAAAAGCCTTAAATAAAATTGGAAATGAGATTGTTTTTTGGGTAAATTCTAATTTATCCTAATTTAGGAACACTTTTTGCTTTTTAAATATTTAGCAATATTTTTGAAAGGTAAACAATGAAAAGTGATTTAGATATATTTAAAAAACACTTAGGCGAAATTCAAAGCGTGAATGAATTTAAAACAAATCAAATTTGCTCTCAAATCAATGATGCAAATGATTTTATAGGAGCACTTCAAGTACTTGATATGTCTTTAAAAAAAATAGAAAAAAGCATTCTAGAAAGAATAGATGAAAATTCAGATGATATGCAAAAAAGAACTCTTGATGCCACAGCATCACAACTTATACAAAACTGCTCTTTCATGGGAACAGCCCTTTTTGGAAATATTTTCAATGTTTATGTTGGTAAAAAACTTTTTGAATTTGAAATTGCTAATCCACTTTTAATTCTTCAAACAAGTAATTACGAAGGTGTATTAGCCTATATACAAGATAAAAGAGATGAAATAAAAATCATTCTATCAGAGTTAGCAACCGCAATCACCATGGGCGAAACTGTGGATAATGCTGGAATTTATAACTCTACAATGGATTTTAAAAATTTATTTAAATAAGAATAGTAATCATTTGTTCTCTTTAAGCAAATATAATATATTTTAGCTTAAAGAGATTTTCCAAACTCTAAAAGAGAGTTAGGCTACGAATAAAAAGGGGGAGGGAAATAGCCTAACCCAAACGAGATCTTAAAAGATCTCTTTAAACTAAAATAAATATTTAGATAATTTAACAATTTTTATTAAATTATCTAAACCATATTTATGTTTTAGTTTAATACGATGTGACATTTTATTCTAAAAACACTTAATCTGCTATAAAAATATCATTTAGTAACTTAAATTATTAAAGAATATTACTACAATATTATTTAAAAAATTTTAAATTTTTAGAATTTTAAGAAAAAAATATTATTTTTATAATTTAATATCATATCATAGAAAGAATTTCAGCACGCCCATTAATCACAGCAACACAATGTTCATAATGAGCCGCATTAAGCCCATCAATACTTCCAGCATCCCATTTTCCATTATAATGCTTTGGTGTTCCATCTTTTTGGCATATCATAGGCTCTATGCAAAACACCATTCCATTTTTAATTTTAGGGCCACTTTTTGCACTCGCACCTTTTTCTAAATAATTTAAAATTTCAGGCTCTCCATGGGGCTTTCGTCCTATACCATGTCCACAATATCCACGAAGCGGGACAAAACCTCTTGCATGGATAAATTCGCCTAAAGCAGCTGAAAGTTCCTTAAAACGCATTCCATCATGAATAATATCTATAGCATGATATAACGCGTCTTTAGCACAAGAGATTAAAGCTTTATCAGTGGGTGAAACTTCTCCTATAGCAATAGTTCTTGCTGCATCCCCATAATACCCATCAATCAAACTTCCCACATCAAGACCTAAAATATCACCCTCTTTGATAATTTTATCATCTGGAATTCCATGGATACAAACTTGATTTAAAGATGTGCAAATGGCACCTGGAAAACCATAAAGTCCCTTAAATGATGGCTTGGCGCCAAGGCTTAAAATATAATCTTCTGCCATTTTATCGATTTGTTTTAAGCTCATTCCTATTTTAATTTCATTCTCTAAAAAATTTAAAGTTTTTGCTACAATTTGATTTGCTATTCTTAACTTTTCTATTTCATCTGGTTTTTTCAATTCTATCATTTTATTTCCTTATAAATTTAGCCAAATTTTAGCAGTATTTTTTAAAGATTCAACATCGCTTGAAGCATAAAAATGCAATCTTGCTTTATGATTTTTCAAATCTATATTTTCTCTTTCTTTAAGAAATTCAACTATAGCATCTCCTGAATGAATTAATTTTGTTTTATCGCCAAAATACTTACTTAAAGAACGACCTAGTAAAGGGAAATGAGTACAAGCGAGTATCAAAGCATCTGGAGTTGTGATATTTTTAAAATAATACTCCATAGCACTTTGCAAAAAATCTCCTTCAAAAATACCTTCTTCAACCATAGGCACAAAAAGCCCTGTAGCTAAAGCATTTATATTTGTATATCCTTGAAATAATAAACGCTTTTGGTATTCTTCTGATTTAATGGTTGCTTTTGTTGCAATGACTAAAATTTCTTTATTTTTATCATGTAAAGCTTTTATCGTTGCTTCAACCCCTGCATCAATTACACCATATACTGGAAAATGTGCTTTTGCTTTTAAAGCATCTAAAGCATAAGCACTAGCAGTATTACATGCAATGATAAGCATATCAATTTGGAATTGTTCAAAAAATTCCAATGCTTCAAGACAGAACTTTATAATAGTATCTTTATCTTTCACCCCATAAGGAACTCTTGCGGTATCTCCATAATAGATAATTTCATCAAACAGTCTAGCTTCATAAAGAGATTTTAAAACACTAAGCCCCCCTACTCCGCTATCAAATACACCTATTTTCACTTTAATACCTTCTTGCTCCTATATAACGAGCCTTCCAATAAGAACTATTTAACTCGACTTCTTTTACTCCACCTTTAGTAGATAAATGTATAAATTTTCCCTTGCTCGTATAAATACCAACATGCATACCATTTGGCCCTCTACCTGTCTTAAAAAATACCAAATCTCCTGTTTGCAATTTTGATTTAGAAACTTTTCTCCCAGAACCTAATTGAGTTTTTGTAGTGCGAGGTATGCGTATATTAAGCTGAGCTAATGCACTCTGTGTAAATCCTGAACAATCAGCACCTTTTTTAGTAGTTCCACCTAAAACATAAGGAGTTTTTTTCCATTCATTTGCTATAGTTTTAAGTTTTGTTTCTTTATTTGTATTATAAATCGGACGAGTATAGTTTAAATTCTGATAAAAACTACATCCACTTATAAAGAATACAATCGTGATGATGAAAAAAATATGCCTCATCAGTCCCCTTAAGATCGAGTAGCAAAGAATTTAAGATAAATAAAACCCCAAATCCCAGAACAAAATGAAGCTATAAGAATAGCTAAATTATCTGCATAATTAAAAATATCACTGACTTCATACGCCAAGCCATCGATAAACAAACTCATTGTAAAACCAATACCTGTAAGTATACAAACCCCATAAAGTTGTTTCAAATTTGAACCTTGGGGCAAGGCTGCAAATTTAAAGCGGATTGCCAAATAAGAAAACAAAAATACACCCACTTGTTTACCCACAAAAAGCCCCAAGAAAATACCTATACTTACACCTGAAAAAATTGCTCCCATATCGATATTGGATAAATTTACCCCAGCGTTAGCAAAAGCAAATAAAGGCAAGATAACAAAAGTGAGCCAAAATTTTAGACTTTCATAAATTTCTTCTAAAAATGCTTCTCCATTTTTAGTTTGCATCGGTATAAAAAACGCTGTTATGATTCCAGCCAAAGTTGCATGCACACCACTTTTTAAAACACTAATCCAAAGAATAACTGAGCAAATAAAATAAAAAGACTTTCTTGTTATTCCTAAAATATTTAAAACAAGCATTACCAAAATAGCAATTCCTGCAACGACAAAAGCAACTATTGATAATTTTGTCGTATAAAAAATAGCTATAATTAAAATAGCACCCACATCATCAAAAATAGCCAAAGAAAGTAAGAAAATTTTTAAACTTGATGGAATATGCTTACCACACATCATTAAAATCGCTAAGGCAAACGCTGTATCTGTAGCTGTAGGTATAGCCCAACCTTTTAAGGTATAAGCATCTCCTATATTCACCAAAGCAAACAACATTGCTGGTATAAGTATACCCCCTAAAGCAGCCATAAAAGGTAAAACAATATTTTTAGGATTTTTAAAATCCCCATGCAAAAATTCCTTCTTAAGCTCAAGCCCTATAGCAAAGAAAAATATAGATATAAGCCCATCATTTATCCAAAGCAAAAAAGGTTTATTAAGCTCAAATTCACCTACACTAAATCCGACTTTTAAATTTAGAAATTCTCGATAATGTTCGCTAAAAGATCCATTTTGCACAAGCAAAGCAAGCAAAGTACAAACTATAAGTAAAACACCACCAAAAGCCTCATTTAAAACTAAAGTTTTTAATTTATGTACTATATTATTCATTTAACAATCTTAAGATAAATAAAACCAACAATGGCACTTAAAAAACTAGCTATTAAAATAGCAAGTTTATCCGCATGTTCAAAAATATCACTATTTTTATAGGCCAAACCATCAATAAATAAGCTCATCGTAAAACCAATGCCTGTTAAAATACATATACCATAAAATTTTCCATATTTAATATTTTCAGGTAGTTTTGCAAGCTTAAGTTTGATAGCAATAAAACAAAAAGTAAAAACACCTAGTTGCTTTCCTAAAAATAATCCTAGAATAATTCCAAGGCTTACAGGTGAAAATACTGAACCAAGATGCATATCTCTGATATCAATCCCAGCATTAGCAAAAGCAAATAAAGGCAAGATAAAATAAACCACCCAAGGATTTAAATCCTTAAGAACTTCATGCAAATAAGGTTTTTTATTTTTTGTATCAAGCGGTATAAATAAAGAAATAATCACACCAGCCAAAGTCGCATGTACTCCACTTTTAAGCATAGCTATCCACAATACAACACCTACTAACACATACAAAGAAAGATGGGTGATGTGATAATAATTTAACAAAAGCAGAGCAAATATACAAAACAAACAAATAATAATCGCCAAAGCTGAAAGCTGATCTGTATAAAATAAAGCAATAATAACAATAGCGCCCAAATCATCAAAAATAGCTAAAGAAAGTAAAAAAAGCTTTAAACTTGTAGGAATTTTATTTCCTAAAAGCATCAAAATGCCTACTGCAAAAGCTATATCAGTTGCTGTAGGTATTGCCCAACCTTTCATAGCAAAATCATGGGAATAATTAATAGTAGCAAAAATTAAAGCAGGAGTAATCATACCCCCAAAAGCTCCAAATATAGGTAAAGACACAGCTCTTATATTTTTAAGCTGTCCGCGTAAAATTTCATATTTTAACTCAAGCCCTATACATAGAAAAAATATAGCTATCAAACCATCATTTATCCATAAATCCAACGACTTTGAAATTTGAAAATGATCAAATCCTACTGTAAAATTAGCATGAAAAAAATCTGTATAAATAACACTTAAAGAAGAATTTTTACATAATAAGGCTAAAAATGTAAAAAATATAAGCAAAATACCAGGGAAAGTTTCACTTAAAACCATCTTCTTTATCATTTGCATCCTTGCTCCTAAATAAATATTATAAAAATTTAATACGATAAATAAAATGGCAAAATTATAACGAAAAAATACTAAAGAAATAATTATTTAAAAAAACAAGCTCAAGATACCAACAAGTTCTTAAGCTTGTTCTTAAGATATTTAAGCGTAAATATCCAAACCACTAGAGCTAGAAACTTGTGGAGCGGAGGCTTGAGAGACACCTTCCATACCTTCGATGAGTTCATTCATCAATGCCTCGTTTGTGTCCATAGATTTTTTCAAAACTGAAGTATTAACAGCAGTCATTAAATTAGCATTACCCATAGAAACATCTGAAACCATATCATCCTCCTTTTAGATTGAGTCTTAAGACTTTATTTAAATCGGATGATATTTTTAAAACTTAATATTTTTTACTAAACTTTTTAAAATTTTTCAAGGAAACCAATATCTGAAATTAAAAATCATAAATTTTTTAAGATAAAATCCTATTTTAAAAATTTTTACACTATGAAACAATAAGCAAAATATAAATGGTTGGTACTTTTAAAAGTGAATTAAATGGATAAAAATTTATTTCAATAAATTTAAGTTTTATCTTATTTTATACGATTTATAATATAATCAAAAATTACAACTTAAGAAAAAAATGAAAAAAATATCTTAAGTTTAGTAAACATTGTAAACTAAGAGGTTAATGAAATGATACTGGTAACACCTTGTGGCGTTATGGATACCACAAATTTTGGCAAAAGTGAAGTAAATAGGCAAACTATAGATTTTTCTTTAAAATCTCAAGAAAAAAAAGAGAAAGTAGAAGCTGAAGCTGAGAAAGAAGAAGTAAATAAAGACAATAGCGATTCTACAAACACAGATACCAACAAAAAAGATAAACTTTTGGATATATCTGCTTAGTCTAAAATATACTATAGCTATATCTCCTTAAAGAATACGCAATAAATGATTTTTTGATTTTTATTAAGCTTTTAAAACACTAAAAAATGAAAAATTAAAAATACAAAAACAATATCCCAAAGTGCATAGCTTAGAAGAAAGCCTTGCGATACTTAAAAACAACCCATATTAAATCACAAAAATAAGATATATTTAAAAATTTATTAAAATATATCTTAAATATAATTAATAAAAAATATTATCGATACAAAAGCTTATTTTTTAGTTCTATTTAAGATTTTTAATATTATACTAGCCATTATTTATTTTGATAATAAATATTATTTTTATCAAAAACCAAGGGTAATGATAATGAAAATTTTTAAAATTATATTTTTAATTGTAAGTATTTTTTTATCAAGCTCAGCTTTTGCTAGAGTAGATGATTATATTAATGAAGCAAATCTTATCAAAGATATGCTAAAACAAAGCATAGAAACTTACAAAAAGGGTGATAATCTAGGTGCTAAAAAGCTTAGCGAAGATGCGTATTTTCAACATTTTGAAAATATGGAAGGCCCTATAGGAAGAAACATAGGAAGAAAAGCCATCACCATGGAGCGTAAATTTGTAAATTTGCGTCGCATGTATAAAGATGAAGCTCCTTTAACACAAATTAATGCTTTAATTGATAGTCTTTATTATGATCTTGATGAAGTAGCCCCAATCTTACAAAATGGATATCGTTTAAAAGCAGAAGCAAGCGATACAAACTATGATAAGGCTAAAGCTGAAAAATCAAGCCTAGAAGCCAATGCCAAACGCGAAGCTGATGCAGAAGCTTTAATCGCACAAATGATGGGCGTGGATAAAAAAGATTTAGCACAAAGCTCTTTAACCACCCAAGTTCCTACACCTACAAACAACGATGCGAGCAAACTTACAGATGATAATGCAAGCGCTGATTTACAAGCTGCTGCTGCAATGGACGCAAGATTGCAATTTATACTAGATAATATCTCTACCAAATTTTCACAGGCAGCTAATGCTTTTAAAGAAAAAAACTACCAAGCTAGTAAAGATTTTTTAAATGATGCCTTATTTAGTGATTATCGCAATACCAAAGTAGAAATTTTAGTAAATAAATTTACCAAAGCAGGAAACGATCAAAAAATTCAACAAGCCATACGCACCCTTATACGCCAAATCAACGATGCAAAAATAGATGAAAAAGACTTAAGAAATGGCTTAGATAACATAGAAGAACAAATTTTTGATGTTTTCTTACAAATTCCAAATTCAGAACTTTCAAGTTTGCAAATTTCAGGCTTTAATGATGAAACAAAAGGCAAAGATTATGCCAAAGTTTCTAATGATATCAAACTTGCCTTAGATGGAATTTTGAAACATTATGATGGCTTTAGCGCTTCTATAGTAGATGATTTGCAAGGAATTTATCTAGATACTTTTGAAGCAAGCGGTATGGAAAATAAAATCGGTGCTGTAGATAGCGGCTTAAAACTTAAAATAGAAAGTTTATTTTCCAAAGGCGTAGCACTGATTAAAGCAAGTGCAGATAAAAAAGAGCTTGAAGCTACTTTTAATGACTTAGAACAACTCATAGCAAACAGTGTAGATAAAATTCAAGATTCCACCCCTTATTCGTTGTTTATATGGGCTTTAGGCATTATTTTGCGTGAAGGCTTGGAAGCTTTGATTATCGTTGTAGCCATTGTTTCTTATCTTGTGCAAAGTGGCAACAAAAATCGTCTAAATATCGCCTATAGTGCTCTTTTTACAGGAGTGATTTTAAGTTTTATTACCGCTTTTGGAGTTTCTTGGCTATTCAAAGAAAATGCAGGACAAAGTAGAGAGCTTATAGAGGGTATTACCATGCTTATAGCCGTATTACTACTCTTTTATGTGGGCTTTTGGCTACTTTCAAACGCACAAAATAAAAAATGGACAAGCTTTATCAAACAAGGTGCTATAGATGCTATATCAAACAATAGTGCAAAAACCCTTTGGATCACCGTATTTTTAGCTGTTTATAGAGAAGGTGCAGAAACTGTGCTTTTTTATCAAGCCTTGCTTTTTGATACTAAAACAAGCACTGATTTTAGTGCTGTTTTTGGTGGGCTTGGACTTGGAATTTTAATACTTATTGTTTTATATTTTCTTTTAAAAGCAGGAGCCATTCGCATACCTGTAAAACAATTTTTCTATATCACTTCTTACATTATTTTTTACATGGTTTTTGTTTTTACAGGCAAAGGCATAGCTGAACTCATAGAAGGAAAAGTCATCATTCCTAGTCTTATACCTATGAATTTTGAACCGATTTTATGGCTTGGAATTTATCCTTACTATGAAACCTTAATCCCTCAATTTATAGTTTTGATCATGCTAATTATTGGCATTTTAATAACAAAACAAATTTCAAAAAAAGGAGTAGAATCATGATAAAAAAAGTTTTATCAGTAGTTGCTGCAGCTGCGGTTATTAGTACAAATTTATTTGCAGGCGAAGTGCCGATCGGCGATCCAAAAGAACTTAATGGCATGGAAATAGCCGCTGTTTATTTACAACCTATTGAAATGGAGCCAAGAGGTATTGATTTAGCTGCATCTTTAGCAGATATTCACCTAGAAGCTGACATTCACGCACTTAAAAACAATCCAAATGGTTTTCCAGAAGGTTTTTGGATGCCTTATTTAACTATAGCTTATGAACTTAAAAATACCGACACAGGTGCAATTAAACGTGGAACTTTGATGCCTATGGTGGCTGATGATGGTCCTCACTATGGTGCAAATATTGCTATGGAAAAAGATAAAAAAGGTGGCTTTGGCGTAGGAAATTATGAACTTACTTTTTATATCTCAAATCCAGAAAAACAAGGTTTTGGACGCCATGTTGATGAAGAAACAGGCGTGGGCAAGTGGTTTGAGCCTTTTAAAGTAGATTATAAATTCAAATACACAGGCACGCCAAAATAATTTTACGCTCGGATTTTCCGAGTGTTTAAATATTTTTATTTTTATTTGAAAAAATTAAAATAACAATGTTTAAAGAGTAAATTATGAGTATATATTTTGTGCATTTTCTTATCAGTGTTTTGCCACTAAGTATTTTAATAGCCTTTATCACTCCTGATAAAAAATATATTTTTAAAAGTTTTTTAGTAGTTTTTTTGGGCTTTTTATTTGGATATTTTGCTTTTTTTATCGCGGCACAATTTTTAAAAACCGAAAATTTAATCTTTAATTTTGATTTTGTTTTTATAGGTTTATTGCTAGTAAGCTTTATATTTTATTTTTGGAAAAAAATTGAAATTTTAAATTTTATTTTATTAGGAATTTTAAGTTTTTGCACCGCTTTGCATTATTATTTTTTAAGTCAAGATTTCCCTATTTTTACTAGCTCTTTAATCGATAGCGAAGGTATAAGCTCTTTAGGTTTTATTGCTTTAGCCTTGCTTGTTTGTATTTTGATTTTCTTCTTTTTAAAATGGCAAAAAAATTTTAATCAAAAAACAAGCTTTATGCTGTTTTTACTGCTTATCCTTATAGAAAGCGATAAAGCTCTAGCCAATATCTTGCTTACTTTAATGCGAAATTCCATCATAGAAACTCATGCTTTTTTGGTGAGTTTTGTAGGAAAAAGTAATTATTTTGGTGTTTTTGGAATTTATGTTTATTTAATTTTCATCACTTTTTTAGCATTCTTAAGCTTAAAAATTCGCAAAAAAAATATAAGCAAAAAACAAATTTTAGATATAAATTATCGCAAAAATGAAGCTAAAACAAGTCTTATTAATCGCTATTTTTCCAGTGTTTTTATCTCCTGTGTTATAAGTTTTTGCATTGTTTTATACTTTTTTATGGTAAGCTCTAAGCCTTTAACCATAGATGAGCCTAAAGAAATTTTACCCGATAAGAATGGCAAATTTATCTTTGATATAGCTCTTTTAAGGGATAACAAACTCCACCGCTTTGCTTATATCAGTGCTGAAGGCAAAGTGATAAGGTTTTTTCTTATCAACAAAAGAGAAGATAAGGATTCTCCTGTAGCTGTTTTTGATGCTTGTATGATTTGTGGAGATATGGGCTATATCAAAAAAGATGGACAACTCATTTGCATTTCTTGCAATGTGCGTATTTTCTTGCCTAGTGTAGGCAAAAGCGGGGGTTGCAATCCTATCCCACTCAAATACGAATACGATGGTAAAAAAATCACCATAGATGTTAAAGATGTAATAGCAGGATCTAATTATTTTAGTCAAATCAAAGAAATCGAAGTGCAAGATCCTGTATCAAAAACAAAAATTATAAACACCCAAGCTCCTTTTTCTTATAGCTATAAAGGGATTACTTATTATTTTTCAAATCAAAACAACTATGAAGAATTTAAAAAAGATCCTGCAAAATATGTAGAAGAAAACGAAGCCCAATTTTTAATCCAAAGGAGAAACGATGTTGGCTAAAATGATTTTTAACTCTATATTTAAAAACAAAATTCAAAAATTTTTAGCCTTTCTTACTTGTTTTTTAGCCACGCTTTTACTCTCTACTATGCTAAATATTACCCTAAGTATAGGCGATGAAGTAACTAAACAACTCAAAAGCTATGGCTCTAATATCCTTGTTTTACCCAAAGGCTCAAGCCTTAGTATAGAAATAGGTAATGAACTTTATGAACCCTTAAAAAACAAAAACTACCTAGAAGAAAAAAATTTATATATGATTAAAGACATTTATTGGCGTAACAACATCACCGCACTTGCTCCTTTTTTAGAAGGTAAAATCGCAATTGAAAACTCCCAGCAAAAAGCACTTATTTATGGCACTTATTTTCAAAAAGCCATAAAAATTAAAGATGATGATGATTTTATCACAGGTATAAAAAGTCTTTATCCTTATTTAGCAGTCCAAGGGGAATGGGCAAAAGATGATAGCAATGAAATCATGCTAGGCGAAGACTTTGCTAAAAACAATAAACTAAAATTAGGAGATACTATCAAACTCATAGGAGAAAACAATCAAAGCAAAGAAGCAAAAATCGTAGGCATTTTACTTCATGCCAATCCTAAAATGTCAAATAAAATCATCGCTCCTTTAAATTTAGCTCAAGATTTACTCAACAAACAAGGGCTTTACTCAAGTGCAGAAGTAAGAGCTTTTACCATACCTGAATCAGCCCTTTCTGAAAAAGTGCGTCGCATGGGCGAAGAAAAATTAGATCAGTTAGAATATGACAAATGGTATTGCTCAGCTTATGTAGGCTCAATCGCTAGTCAAATTAGTGATGGCTTACCAGGTGCTGATGCAAAAGCTCTAAATGCTATAAGCGATGCTCAAAGCTTGGTGGTTAAAAAGATCCAATCCTTAATGGGCATTACTTGTATTATTTGTCTTATTGTTGCAAGTATTGCGATTTCAAGTCTGATGAGTTCTGAAATTCATCGTAGAAAAAAAGAAATAGGACTTTTAAAAGTACTTGGTGCTAATACTTTTCAAATTTATCTCATCTTTGCTAGTGAAAATTTAATCGTAGCTTTATTTGCTGCTTTATTTGGCTTTATTTTTGGCACAGCACTTTCTCAAATCATCAGCCTTAGCATTTTTGGATATTTTATTGATATAGCCTTTGTAGCTTTACCTTTAAGCTTTATTTTTGCAGGACTTATTGCCTTGCTAGGTTGCTTGCTTCCTATCAAAAATATCACACAACTTTCAGCTGCAGGAGTGCTTTATGGTAGATAAGTTTTTCCTTAATGAGCTTTTTAAAAGCATTAGCTTTTCTTATCAAAGACTTTTTATAATAGTTTTAAGTGTTTTTATAGGAGCACTTACTTGCTCAGCTTTTTTAAATATTTATTTTGATATTGACACCAAACTTTCTAAAGAATTAAAAGCCTATGGAGCAAATGTAATGATAAGCCCGAAGCAGGATGAAAATTTTATCTCCAATGCTGAGTATGAAAAAATAAAAGAAAATTTAAAGGCTAGAGCTTTAACTCCTTTTTTGTATGATTTTTTAAATTTAGGTAGTACAAGCGGAGTGGTTTTAGGCACTGATTTTAGGGCTTTAAAAATCACTAAACCTTTTTTAGAAGTTAAAGAAGGAAGCTTTTCTCTAAATGATTTTGATGAAAATTCAGCCTTTTTAGGGGTTAATTTAGCCAAGCAACTAGGCCTAAAAACAGGCAATGAACTTCAAATTTACAATCCAAACAACGGAAAAAGCATAAAACTTACCATAAAAGGCATACTTTCAAGCAATGATGAATTTGATAGCATTGTTTTAGCCCCTTTAAGCGTGGTGCAAAATTTAAGCGATAGAGCCGGTATTAACTATGCTAATGCTGTAGTTTATGGAAATTTTGATGAAGTTAAAGCCAAAACACAAGCAATCAACAATGAATTCATCGATGCAAAACCTATATCTTCAGTATCCTTAAGCGAAGGTTTAGTACTTGGAAAAATCAAAGCTTTAATGTTTTTAATCATACTTGTAGTATTGATCATAGTCACCACTAGCGTTAATACGACCTTAAGTTCTATTATATTTTCTCGCAAAAAAGAAATCGCACTGCGTTTAGCCTTGGGTGCAAAAAAAAGTGAAATTTTTAAACTTTTTGCTAGTGAATGCTTTATAGTAAGTTTTTTTGCTAGTTTAATCGGAGCTTTTTGTGGGATATTTTTAGCCAATGTCTTTGGTTATTTGATTTTTAATTCTAGTATTGATTTTAGATTTATAGCTGTTTTTATAGCCTTAATCATTTCTTTGATTTTTGCCTTTTTGGCTGCATTTTTTCCTATAAAAAGAGCATTAAAAATCAATGTGTGTGAAAATTTGAAAGGTGAATGATGAAAAAAGAACTTATTAAAATAAACAACTTAAATAAAGAATTTGGCAAAGTTAAAGCCTTAAACAATATCAACTTAAGCGTCTATGAAGGAGAATGGCTTGCCATCATGGGTCCATCAGGAAGTGGAAAATCAACGCTTTTAAACATACTATCACTCATGGATACTCCAAGCTCTGGGGAGTATATCTTAGACAATGAAAACCTAGAGCAAATGGATGAAGAGCAAAAAATCACCTTGCGTCGTGAAAAAATAGGACTTGTCTTTCAACAATTTCATCTTATCCCCTATCTTAACGCCTTAGAAAATGTTATGCTCTCTCAGTATTATCACTCAAGCGTAGATGAAGAAGATGCTAAAATGGTTCTTGAAAAAGTAGGACTTTCACATAGACTCACTCATTTACCTAGCCAATTAAGTGGCGGGGAACAACAAAGAGTTTGTATAGCAAGAGCTTTGATCAACAACCCAGAGCTTTTACTCGCAGATGAACCCACAGGGAATTTAGATGAAGCCAATGAACAAATCGTTCTTCAAACCTTGCAAAAATTAAAAAATGAAGGTAAAACCATAGTTTTAATCACACACAATCCTGATTTAGCCAAATTCGCAGATCGAACCCTTATCTTACAACATGGGGTGTTAAAATGAAAAAAAGCCTTTTAATCTTAAGCATTTTGTTTTTGCTCAATGCTTGTTCTTTTGAAAATTCAAAAGATACTGGAAAAGTTGGAGAAAAAAGCGCTGAAATTTCAGCTAAAGATACTTTAGGAAAAGCTGTAAAACTTGCTGATGATAATACAAGTTTAAAAGTCTTAGTCTTTTTTCAAAATGGCTGCCCTTCTTGTTTAAAAGAACTCCCTTCTTTGGATGAATTCATACAAAATCACCCCAATAAAATCAGTGTTTATGCTATAAATTCCATCGATAATGCCAATGTGGTTAAAGTTTTAGCCGAACAATTTGACTTTAAAAATGTAAAAGTTTTAAAAGACGATCTTAAAATCACCAATGATCGTTATGCTGTGTTTGCAACCCCTACTACCATCATCATTAAAGATGGGATGATAAAAGATAGAATTTTAGGAGAAAAACCATGGGAATTTTTCGAATCCAAGCTTATTTCTTTGCTTTAATCATAGCTTTATTTTTTGTAGCTTGTGATAGTGGAGAAAATTTTAAAGCTTTAAATAGTGATAAAACCTATAATTTTGCCTACAATGGTTTTGAAAAAAGCCTAAAAATAAATGATAAAGCACAAAATTTTGCCTTAATATTTTTCACAAAAGATTGTGGAGTTTGTAAAGAACAAATTCCTATTTTACAGAATTTGGCTAAAAATTATGATTTTAATATCTTTGTGGTTTTAGGCGATGCAAATGATGCAAATGATGCAAAAGCTTGGGCTGATGAAAAAGGTTTATCTAATTTAGCAATGTTTTATGAAAAAAGAGCAGCTAAATACCTTTCAAGTGCCATTGGGGAAATATATGGAGTACCTGTGCTTAGTTTTTTCAAAGAAGGAAAAATGGATGAAAAATTCATAGGCTTAACTCCTTATAGCATACTTGAAAAAGAAATCAAAAAAGTAAAAAGCTAAAAATTTACTTTAAAGCTTTTTATCTCCTATAAAATATCCATAAAGCTCATAGCTTCCATCTTTTTTCATCAAAATTACAGGATATTTTTCACTATAACCTTGTTCCATTCCTGGGCTTCCTTGCGGCATGCCAGGAGCTGAAATTCCTATAACATCTTTAGGTTTGTTTTCAAGCAACCATGCTATGGCACTTTCAGGAACATGCCCTTCAATAGCATAGCCTTCGATCACACCCGTATGGCAACTTTGATACTCATCTTTTATACCCATTTTTTCTTTGATTTTAAGAAAATCATTGGTTTTATGAATACTAACCTCATAACCCTTAGCTTTCATATAATCAACCCAAAGATCACAACAGCCACAAGTAGGACTTTCATAAACTTGTATTTCCTTAGCCTGCGTAAGAGTGAGTAAAAAAAGAATGGTTAAAATTGTTTTTTTCATAATTGCTATCCTAAGTAAAAAATATGTAATAATACTTTTATAAAGTTAATACCATCACATTTTTAACACTAAAAATGAATTTACAAAAATTTAATCAAGAAAAAGATTTTTAATGGGTGCTGATTTTGTCTTTACGGCAAAGATATAAAAGATAAAACGATTTTAAAAAAAACTAGAATTTTTTAACTTAAAAAGCTTAAAATTTAGATATACTTTATACTTACTATGTTTTTTCATAGTATGTTCTAATAGTGGATTTCCACCAAGAGTGAAAACTCAAGGCGGATTTTTATTTGCAATATTTACTTAATAGAATAATTATGATCGCTTGTTCCTCCACATAAATATCCCTTCTTATCAAAACTTGCAATTTCGCAAGAAAGAGTAGAGAGCTTAGCTCTTTTACCATCACTAGTTAATATAAGAACTTGTTTATAATAAACATAATTGCTTTTATCTGAATATATTTTTTGTATTATAGCTTGAGTTGAATTATAAGTTCTTGGATCAACTTTTGCAACAATATCTGCTTCATAAAAAGTTGCCTTTTTAAAAAGTGGCTGATCTATAATTGGTTTGATGCTCTCTTGGAAATATTTGTTTTGCATTTCGCTTGCTGAAACTGGAACTAAATCTTTTTTATTGATAACTATCAAATCTGCAAATGCTGACACATTTAAAGCAACTAAAGCTGCTAAAGCTAAACCTAATTTTTTCATTTTATCTCCTTGAATTGAATTTTGTATATTTTAATTATTTTTCAAATCTTTTGCAAGATAATTTTTAAATTTATCTAAATTAAATTTGCATTTTATCTAACAATCATAAGAAATTTTAAAATGAAATAAAAATTTATGAGAAATCAACTCTTGTTTGAAAATAATAAAAGTAAGTGGTGCGGATGAAAGGACTTGAACCTTCACGCATTGCTGCACCAGATCCTAAGCCTAATGCGTTTTGTTATCATTTTTTATCAAAGTATTGAAAAATAGGCGTTTTATTGTTTAAGTTTATCTTAAAAATAGCATTATTTTATACCATTTTGAGAAAAAAACCGCTACCAAAACCGCTACCACTAAAATTCATTTGAGATACTATTTTTAGTATATTTTTAATTTTATATTATGTAAAAAATAATAAAATTTTCTGCGTAAATTAAAAGCAAAAAAGGAATATCTTGAAAAATCTAGTAAAAATAAAAGAATACAAGGGTATATATTTTATAGACAAAGATAAGAAATTGGAGGATATAAAAGAAATTAGCTTAGTAGAATTACAAAGAAGATTAACTATACCATACGAATTGGCTATAAGATATTATGAAGGAAAAAAATCAAATTATGAGATATTTCCTATTTTAAATAACACCCAGACCCTTAAAAAGAATTGTGAGTTAATTGCCTTACAAAGAATTAATGGAAAATTTGCAAAGAAATTTAAAATTAAAGAACCTAAACTAAATGAAGTGTTTGAAGAATGGATTAGTATGCGAAAAAATACTATTTCTAAAAAACATTATGAGGTAACCATATTTTCATATAATGCACATATAAAAGATATTATAGGAAACATCAAAATAAAACAAGTCAAATTAAAAGATATGCAAAATATTGTCAATAAAATGATTGATCAAGGTAAATCTCCAAGAACAACAAAAACGATAAAAGATATACTTTCTCCAGTATTTGAATTTGCTATTAAAAATGATTATATAGAAAAAAATATAGCAAGAGAAATAGAGATACAAAAATTTGATAACAAAAGATATTTTACTATTGATGATGAGGATAGAAATGCTCTTTATAAAGCTATTATAAATTATGAAAATTTAATGATAAGAGCTATGTTTATATTTCTTTTACATGGAAGAAGAAAAAGTGAAGTTCTTACATTAAAATGGGACAATATTGACTTTGCTAATAAAATTTATTTTTTACCTTCAAGCCAAAATAAATCAAGGAAAAACTTACAATTTCCGTTAAGTTCTTTACAAATAGAAGCTTTAAAAAGCATTGGAGTAAAAAATAAAGGATATATTTTTATTAAAGAAGATGGAAACCCCTATAAAGATATAAGATGGCATTGGGATAAAATAAATCAAAAATTAAAAACTCCTATTAGATTGCATGACTTAAGACATTTAATAGGATATATAGGTATTAATATGGGTATATCTTTAGAAGCTATTGGAGAAACATTAGGACATTCAAGCATAGGAGTTACAAAAAGATATGCAAATATTAAAAATGAAACTATTAATAGTACTCTAAATGCTATTTTTAGTAATTTTAAAACTGAAAAACACTAATTTACAATGGTTTTTTAGGTTTTTCGGTTTTTTAGTTAAGTGTGATTAAAATTTTAAACTATTTTTAGAGCTATTAAGTTTTAAATATTCATCAAGATCATCTTTTTTAAAAACAAGTTTTTTGCCAATTTTACAAAAAGGAACTTTTCCTAAATTACAATCCTTGTAAAGTTTTGAAGTGCTTATTTTTAAATAGTTTGAAGCCTGTTGTACATTTAAATTTTCATCAGTTTTATTCTTGATTAATTCATTTTCTTTTAAAATCTTTTTAAAGATATCTTCAAGATCACTAGCTTTGCAAATTACTATATTATCCATTATTTTTCCTCATTTTTTAAGTAATAAAAAATCGAATTGTTATCAAAACGATTTTTTAGCATGCACCATTTTCCTTTTTTTGCATATTCTTGCAAAAGTTTTCTTGCCTTTTCACGACCGACATATCTTTTGCAATTTCTTAAGACTAGGTTGATTAATTCATTTTGCTTAAAACGACCCATCTTTAAAATCTCTAAAACAGTTTTTATAAACTCGATCTCATAAGAACTCATCTCAACGCTATCAAATTCCATTTTTTCTAAATTGCTAAAATTTAAAACTTTGAATGCTATTTTTTCAAGCAAAAATCTTCCAATTTTTTCTGGTTTTAATAAAATAGAATTCATTTCTTCATTATACTCACACTTATAGCTAAAATCGGCGTAGTCGACGATTTGGTGGCTATCAGAAAAAACTCCGCTCTTATTTAAATGATGAATAAAAAGCACAGTCCCACCTCTTTTTCGAATTATTTTCTCTTTTGAAAATAAATAATTGGGATCTATAAATCTTCCTATTTTTTTGGTAACGCAATTTAGAGAATCAACAATCATAAATACATTGAACTTACTTTGAATTTTTATTATTTCATCACATATATTTTCAAAAAGCATAAATTTTTTATCATAACACGTTAAGTCAATTAAAAAAAAACGATTTACAAAATTTTCAAGAAGATTTGCAAAACCATATTTTTTTAAACTCGAAATTCCCATGTCTGCATTTATGTAAAACACTCTAATTTCATTATCTTTCTTTAAAATTTCCTTGCAAAAATACAAACAAACACTCGTCTTTCCGCTAGCACTACTACCGTAAAGCAAGCCCAAAGATTCTTTTGGAATCAAATTTTTTAAGAGCCATGATTCCTGACAAGAATGAAAATTTTCTAATTTGAGTGAAAATTTTTTTATATTTTCCATGATTTAATCCTTTTTTAGAATTATAAATTCTTTTTTTTAAAATAATATAAATTTTTATTTTTTTTTTAAGAAAAATGTCTTAATATTTTAATAATTTTATACAGGATAATTCTATTATGATAAAAGAAAATATTAAGTTTTTAAGAAAACAACATAAATTGACACAACAAGAGTTGGGAGAAATTTTAAACGTAGGACAAAAAACAGTAAGTATGTGGGAAAAAGGGTATAACAACATTACACTTCCTATAATACTAAAAATATGTGAGCATTTTCAAATTAGTCCAAATGAGCTACTAGCAAATAATTTAGCGGATGTGGAATTTCATAGAAATCTTAGAAATTACAATAGACTTACACATGAATTACAGATAAAAAATGGCTTAAATGATTTTTTAAAATCAAACATTGTAAATATGCAGCTTCAAAAAATATCTAAACATATTCGTTCTCTCAAAGGCGTAGGATTTATAGAGAAATTAAGCGAAAGCTGGAATGGAAACGGAGAGAAAATGCTTTTAATTCTTCTCTTGTTTATCAAGCACTTAAACAAGATAGAATTAAGTCACACAACAATGAGTAAAAAAGATTTTATAAGCATGTTAAAGAAGTTTAAAATTTCTCTAAAAAATATCAAATTATACTCTTTAGTTTTAAGTGAAAAAGACAAAAGAAATATTATAGAATGGGCAGAAAAAAACTTAGATGAGATCGATGTAAATGCTTTATTTGTTGATTTAAGAAAAGATGTTGAAAAAATAATTATAAATGAGCTTAATTCGTTTAATTATTTAATTTTTAAGGATTAAAACAGATAATATTTACTGGTTGCTATTTACCAACTAAAATTTTGCAACAGAATATAAAATCATTCTGCATAAAGATTTGTTGGTTTTTAAAATAACTATTTTTGTTATTCTTTGAATTTTTTATATTATATTTTGGCTGTTTTATTTATGTAATTTTACATAAATAAAAAGTTTTTCCAATTTTACAACAAAATCCTTTATGCTATGAGTAAAAAATAAGTCTAGCTTTTTAGCTAGGCTTAGTGATCTCGTATAGCACCGAATATATGTTTGTATTTACAATGTCCGCTTCTTATATATTCTGCGATTTTACTTTTTCTTCTATGCTTTTTCTCATCATAGGGAACTATTTTTATATTTTTAGCAAGGAATAATACAAAAGCAATTACAAGACTAGATACAGATAAAAGCCCTAAAATACCTATAAAGCTAGTGATAATTTTTAAATATACCAAAAGCAAAACAATAGCTGCAACTCCGCAAGAAAGCCAAAGAGTAAGTATGAGTTTTTCGGTTGTAGTCATTTTTGATTTTTTAAGTTTTACTTCTACTTTATCCATTGTTATTTCTTTCATATTAACTTATTTATATAACATAATTATATTATATTTTAATAAATTTTTGTAAGTATTTTTGCTATTAAATGCTTATTTTATAGGGTTTGGAACGGATTTCTTTTTTTGTCTGACTACAACTTAACTTTAAGTTGATTGCAAGTTAATATGCAATTTTAATCTCTATTGCAGTCCTTCTCAAATGGATTACACGAGCAATCAAAACATAATTATTATGATCCAAGAGGTGTTATGACTGATCACAATAAAGCCATAGACGATT
>NZ_MJXL01000078.1:0-433 GCF_001762785.1 Campylobacter sp. BCW_6463 | reverse complement strand
AAGAAATGCTCCTGCTAAAGTTGAATCAGAAGGACTGGCATTTGATGTAGAAAAAGCAGCAGGTGCAGCTGAGAAAAAAGCAGGAACTGCTATCAAAGAAAGAAATGAAAAAATCAATGATACTTATAAATAATAATGCACTGAGTCTAGTTTTAACTAGGCTTAGTGGCCTCTGCTATAGTGCATAATTCCTGCCGTAAGTCTATATGCTGGGTCAAAATAATCTTCTTCTGATCTTGATGGCTTATCAGTATCTTTAACATTCTCTTTTAAAAACTTCTTGATTTTCAATAATGTATTTTTAGAAAACAATTTGCTTAACCTATCTCTGATTAAATACAAAAGACAACAAGTTATTAAAACACTAACGATAGATGCAAATACTGCTAAATAAATAATTAAGTGCGCTTTATCCATCTTTATTCCTTTCAAT